>NZ_JAXDSS010000031.1:0-33561 GCF_034090345.1 Peptoniphilus sp.
TAGGAGTTTTGTTTGCTATGTTTATTTTTAGTGGTTTTTGGTTTATTTTGGTTTAGGATCTATTTTAGCTGCTATGTGTTGATTTTTACATAATAAGAGAGACTCATATTAATGAGTCTCCCCAATATTTGACATAGAGCCATAAATTTTAGTATGAAAAAAATATTGTTGCATCGCTAAAGATTTTTTATAAATCCAAAAAGAGGCCCACAAATCAATGAGCCTCTAATATTTGACATAGTATCAAATTATTTGTTTATTTCTACAGTTCTAGTACTTGCTTTCCAATCTACTTTTGCCCCTAGTATTTCAGATATTGCTCTTAAAGGTACAAAAGTTCTAGAATCTTTAATTACGGCTGGAGAATCTATTTGTATAGTCTTATCTTTCGATTTAATTTCCTTAGAATCAATTATAAGACTAGCCTTATCATCTCCAATGATAACAGTTCTAGTATCTGCTTTCCATTCAACCTTTTCTCCTAGTGCTTCAGATATAAATCTTAAAGGCACCATTGTTCTTCCGCTTTCAATATAAGCGGGAGTTTCAGGTTTTATTTCTTTACCATTTACAACAATTTTAATTTCATTTGATTGTTTTTCTGTCTTTGGTTCTGAGTTTTCAGCACTAGATTCTAAAGGCTTTGCATTTGCCCAGTCAAACATTAAGTATGCCTTTTGTTCTCCGGAACCCTTTCCACCACCTGATATTGCGTCCATGGCATCTACCCAAACTGCCACAAGAATTTTATCTTCCTTTGGAGTAGTCCTCTCAAACTCATGAGTTTTATTATATTCCCCTTCAATGGCTGTTTGTTTTGTTTCTACTCTATTTGAATCTTTGTCAGCTTCGTAGATAAATAGATTTGTAAGTTCGCCTTCCATATTCATAAATTCCATTTTCTTTAAATATAATTTATAAATATATTTTCCATCTTTTTCTTCTACTTCTGCCATTTGTTTAAGTGATGGATTACCCATCGATACTTTGCCTGGTTCTCCAAATTTTTCTAATTTTACTGGTACTTCATACTTATTCGCTGCAAATATTGTATTTGGAATTATGACCAATACCAATAATAGTGATAGAATTAATTTTTTCATTTCAACAACTCCTCATTTTTATATTATACAGACAGCCCTGCTAAGGCAGAGCAGCCTGAAAACCATGGACAGTCCACGAGGGGACTGTCCCCATTATTAATTATGATCAATATTGTAAAGAACTTGTGCCACTTGCCCTCTAGTAAATGAAGTTTTTGGTGCAAAGTTTCCATCATCCATACCCTTTACAACACCAAGCCTTGCCATTTCCTTTACAGAATCTTTGGCCCAGGATGCAATAGAATCCTGATCCTTAAATCCACTTGTACTTCCCTTGGCATTTAGATTTTTACCTGATACTTTTAAGAATCTTGTCATCATTACTGCCATTTCTTCTCTTGTAAGGGCCTTGTCTGGAGCGAAGTTATTATTACCAACTCCATTGACTACTCCCATCTTGTTTGCCCAAGAAATATATGGACTGTAATATGCATCAGACTTAACATCATTAAATTTTTGTGTCTTATAATCATTTGTATTTACATTTAACATTCTTCCAAGCACAGTTACAAACTGTCCTCTTGTAATTGATTCATCAGGTCCAAATTGCGTTTCTGAAAGGCCCTTGAAATAACCCTTATTTACTACATAGTCAATTGCAGGCTTTGCCCAGTGGCCATTAGTATCAGTGAATTTAGATGAACTTGTAGTAGACTGGCTGTTGCTTGTGTTTTGCTGACTTTGCTGATTTTGTTTATTTTGTTGATTTTGCTGGTTTTGTTGGTTTTGATTATTATTTCCGCCGACTCTTCCAACTTCTTTCGCTCTAGACCAATCAAAGGATATTATAGCATTTTGCTCTCCACCGCCAGGTCCTTTGCCCATTATTTGATCCATAGCATCAACCCATACAGCTATATTTACCTTGTCATACTTTCCATTCATTACCCATGACCATACATTCCCAGAAGATTGTGATGCTTGATATTTATTTCCATCATAAATAAATAAATTAGTTAAGTTTCCTGTTAAAGTCTTACCGCCAAAGTCCCTTTGCATAGGCACAAATTGAACACTATATCTAAACTGACCATTTCTCTCCTCTACTCTAGCAGTATGATTAATAGCATTATTTGCCATAGAATATCCGGATTGATGTGCGTGCAATATTTCTACCGGCACTTCATATTGAATAGTAACTGGTCCATTATTTTGGTTATTGTTTTGATTTTCCCAGGAAGAATTATTTCCCCATGAGGAGTTGTTGTTATTACCCCAGTTATTATTCCAACGAGAGTTATTATTACCCCAGTTATTGTTATTTCCCCAGTTATTACCAGTTCCACTATTATTAGAACCTTTAACAAGGCCAGATGCCGCAGTTTTTAAATTATCTATAGCAGATTTAATCTCATTTTCAGTAACATTACTTCTAGATAATAATGCCATAGCAGAATTATAGGCATTTACATATTCCATATTACTTTCATAAGTGTAATGAGGTCCGCCTAAATTAGAGTAACTTCTTAAAGCATCTATTAACTTAGTCTTACTACCTAAATCAGGTGTAGGACTTGGAGTTGGAGTTGGTGGTGTTGGGGTATCTCCGCCGGGAGTAATATCTGTAGCACCTGATTTATCTAAAACAAGTCTAGCCTTTTGTGCTCCGCCACCAGGGCCTTTACCAGCTATTCCATCCATAGCATCTACCCATACTTTTACATAAAGGGTATTATTTTCTAGTGCATCATACTCAGCCTTAGTTAAAGTAATTCTAAATACTCTAGGGAATTCTTTGCCCCCTGATTTTTCATCGATTACCTTTTCTATAACTTCTGCTTCTATTGCACGTCCACGATTATTGTTATTTTCATAGCTAAATAAATTAGTTAAATGTCCATAAAGAACTTGCTCACCTAATGGTACTTCAATACCTTTAAATGTTAAATCTATTTCTACAGTATCGCCTTTTATACTTACCTTAGCCGGTCCATCTATAGCCTTTGCTCCCATTGATTCCTTATTAGGATATGCAAATTGCATTAAACTTACTGGAACATTGTAGACTTTATCTTTATTCTCTGGCTCTGTAGCTTTATCTGCACTTTCATTAAATACCTTTACTGCATTATTTAAATTAGTTAAAGCCGTATCTAATTGACTTTGTTCATTTGCAGAATTAAGAATACTTTTCGCCGATTCAATAGTTGCCTTTAAAGTTTCAAAAGCAACATCGGTTTTCTTACCCTGTTCTACTTTTTCAGCTTCTGCTATAGCTTTAGTTAAGGCTTCTTTTTTTAGCTCTGGTTTAGGTTCAATCTTATCAGCACTAGTTTTAAAAGTTTCAATAGCTTTATCTAAATCTTCTACAGCTTTATCTAATTTAGATTGTTCTGTAGCGCTAGCTAAAACTTGTTCAGCTGCTGCTATTGCGTCTTGAAGGGCTACAAAGGCTCCTTTAGATTTATTGCCTTGTTTAATTTTTTTAGCTTCTTCGATTTTTTCTTCTAACGGTTTTTTATTTAACTCATCCTCATATTTTTCAACTAATACCATCTTGCTAATATCAAAGTTATTAATAGCATACATATTTTCGATTGGATCGTCCCATGCGCTTGGTTTAGTTTCAACAGACATCTTACCAAAGTAATTATAACAACGAACAAATCTTGCATTTTCAAGCTGTATAAATTGATTTATATCCCCAAGCTGTGATAATGGTACATTGTCCAATTTTATCTTTGTTATTCTCTTTTTATATTCTTCTTTCGCTGGTTCTAATGTAAAGTCTTCTTCTTCTAATATTTCTACAGGTTTTAAACTTCCATCAGCTGTTCTATATCTAATATCTTTATTTTTATCAATTTTTACTAAACCAAATTCTTCTAGTCCCTCTGTTCCTACTACGCCTTTAACGTAAGAAACCGTAATATTCGCCTTGTCATCTTTAAATTCAACTTCATAATAAGGATTAGTACCTATATCAGTATTAAAAAGACTTGAATTATCTTGAGATTTATCTGCCAGAAGTTTATTATATTCTTCCTTAGTATTTTTAAACTTTCCATTTTCCCATAGATTTTTTATACCATGATTCATAGAATCATTTTCATCTATAAGAGGCATAGCTTCATACTTTCCACTTTGGAAATTTGCCTTTTCAAAAACCATATCTTTATGGCGCATAAGAAGGTTAAAATCAGGCATACTATCTCCCATTGCATCTACTTCAACTGTAAACATCTTTTGAGATTCATAATTAGGATTACCGTTAGAGTATTCTAAAGGAATTTCAAAAGTCTCAGGATAATTATGGAGTTCTCTAGTGAAAGTTGATTTTAAATATTTAGAGTTATATTGAGTACCCTGCTTACCAGTTAAGTCTATTTTATTAGTTGAGAAAAAAATCTCATTTCTTCTATAATCATTAAAATCATTTATGGAATTATACATCCACAGTTGAGTTAAATGCCCTTCTATAGGTTTTCCAGTACCAGTAAATTTTGGATCTGATAGTGTCATAGGTTTAAAGGTCATTTTTAATTTTAAGCTTCCATCATGACCCACTACTAATCTACCATAATCTTCTACTGCACCCGATGCCATAGAGTACATTCCAGGTCTAGTAGCATATCTTATAGAAAGAGGTATCTTATATTCCCCAGGCATTAAATTATTAGGTATAGGATCGGGATGACCTTGAAATACATATACTCTAAATTTATCATCTGTACTGTAACTAGTTCCTTCTCGCTTTGTGCTTAAACCTACAGTTGCATAATAAGCTCTACCATCAGGACTTGAATTATAGTCTTGTATTAGCTGAAACGTATTTCCCTTATAAGCATTAGCCTCTGCATCACTTCTTACTTTTTTATATTCCTTTGGTTCTTCAAATTGATTGGTTTTTTTATCAAATCTAGAAACGTACATCTTAAACTGTTCTGGCCAGATATTATAAGTATCTTCATCCTTTGTATGTTTACTTTCTATTGTAAAATTACCGTATGATCCAGCGTTATCCTTACAAGTCAAATCAATTTCATAACAATTCCATTCCGCTGGTTGATACATCATAGAATCTGCTTCACCAATATGTTTTGCTTTAAATGCTTCAAAGAGTTTGTCGCTTTCTGAGATTTTTTTAGAATTTACTTTTAACATTTCTTCTGAGAATCTATGTTTTTTATTCCATCTTTCATAATTTTCAGGATGAATCTCGAAGTATACCATCGGATCATTTTCTGTAGGAATTTTGAAAGGTGGGTTCTCATTTGCAAATATACTTGATGGAATAGATACTAATAATAGTAAAACAGAAAAAAGAAATCTGTTTAAATATTTAAATTTATTCTTCAATATTATTCTCCTTTTCTATAAGTAGAGGAATACTATTACTTATTTGTGGATTTTATTTTACAAATAATCTAGCATTACGATTCATCATAGCATCGCCGATTTTACCCATTGCTCCTGAATCTTCTAGATTAGTTTCAAATTTAATTCTAAAAAATTGAGTGTATCCTCCTACATTTGCCTTAAATAGTGCAGTTTTAGGTACTGTTATAGTAAATCCAACTGGCACCATTTTATCGCTATTTGCAGCTTTTGTAGAACCAAATGACTTCGCATTTACTTCCTTGCCATCTATTATAAACTTTAACTCTGTACAGTCTGCTTTATATTCTTTGCCAAATATTGTTTTTCCAGTTGGTTTAGTATAAAAAGTAAAAACATAATTTTCCTTATTTGCATCTTGTTCTACAATTGAATTCGCCTTATCAAAAGCATCATCTGCCATAGAAAGTTTTGGTTTTTCTCTATGATATACAGCAAAATCTTCTGGACTTCCTGCTGATCTCAAACTATATTCTGTACCGTATAGTTCCCTATCTGAAAAGTCTATTGTTGCTTTTATTTCATCTTCAATAGCTTTCATATCATATTCTTTTGCCATTGTAAAGGACGGTAGTAATATCAATAGTACAAGTAATAATAAACTTAATTTTTTTATTGTTTTCATAAATATCTCCTTTTTTATTTTATTCAAATTTACAAATTTTAACCCTACAATATTTTATATTCCTCTACTTATAAACATAGTCTTATAAAACAAATACTTGTTTTATGATTACATTCTTACTTTTTAGAAATAATAAGTATTTCTCTTTAAATTAAATAATTTTTTTCTTCTTATCTCTTGTCCATCTCTCCTCCTTAAACTTACTAAATACTATTTTTAATTATTTAAGCATTTAGTATTTATATAATTATTAAATACTTCTAACTTACTTTCCTAATCCCACCCATACACCCACTAATATTTTTATATTTTGTTTAATTTTTCATAGAAGTAGTCTGCTGCTTCTTGTAATTCTTCTTCTGTTGCATGTCTTGATTCGATGCTTGTTTGTATCATTTTTTCTTTTATTTTTTTCGGCACAATCGCTCCTGTAAATCCACGCATTTTTTCTATTAATTTTTTGTCTACCAAGCCGGGGCATTTGTAATATCCGAGTGAATTTCTATTTTTAAGTAAGTCTTCTAAATTTTTGGATACATCCATGCCATGCGGTGAGTCTGGCATTGCTCCCATGGTTACAAATATGCCGAGGTTTTGTTGTTTTGTATTTTCTATTATATTTTTTGCTTCTTTATTAGGTTTTCCTTTATCAATCCATGCACCTACTAGTGCAAAGTCATATTCTTCTAGTTTTGGTTCTTTTTTTATTTCTTTTATGTCTTTTATCTCGACATCACATATTTTTTTTAGTTCGAGATAGATATGTTCTGCCATCTTCTTTGTGTTTCCTGTTTTTGATGAATATGCAATTATTCCCCTCATTTAATTCTCCCTTGCTAATACTATTGTTTCTCCTTCAAGCTGTGCTAATTTTAATTTTGTATCAAATATTTTTGATATATTTTCTTCTGTAAGTGTTTCTTCAGGCTTTCCGTTAAATACTATTTTGCCTTTATACATTCCTACGATTTCATCGGCATATTTTATGGACTGATTTATATCGTGAAGAACCATTATTATTGTCTTGTTAAGATTTTTGTTTAGGCTTTTTACTAAGTTCAATATTTCTATCTGATATTTTATGTCGAGATAGGTTGTTGGTTCATCCAAAAAAAGTATGTCGCTATCTTGTGCTATTGCCATTGCTATCCAAACTCTTTGTGTCTGCCCACCTGATAATAGATTTACTTTTTTATCTCTTATTTCTTCGAGTCCGCACAGTTTTATTGCTTCATCTATTTTTTGATAATCTTTTTCTGTCAATCTTGCCATAAATGAAAGGTAGGGATTTCTGCCATAGCTTACTAATTCTTCTACTTTTATGTCTGAATCTAATCTATTTTTTTGTTTTACTATTGCGACTTTTTTTGCGAAGTCTTTTCTATTTATGTCGCTTATGTTTTTCCCATCAAGTTTTATCGTCCCCATCTTTGGTTTTAGATTTCTCGTACATAATTTGAAAAGTGTCGATTTGCCACAACCATTTGAGCCGAGTAGTATTGTTATCTTTCCTTGTTTAAAGTTAAGTGATAAGTCTTTTATTATGTTTTCTTTTGTATATGCGAAGAACAAGTGCTTAATTTCCATATTCTCGTCCTCCTGTTTTTAAAAGTATTATGAAGAATATTCCTCCGAACACAGACATTAATACTTGTGTTTTTATTTCGTAAGGATATGCTATTATTCTTCCTAATGTGTCTGATAGTAAAAGAACTATGCTTCCTAAAATCATAGAGAATGGCAAGAGGTATTTGTGATTTGCACCTACTATCATTCTTCCTATATGTGGTACTATTAGTCCTAAAAAGCTTATTGCTCCTATTTGTACTGTTGCAACGCTTGAGAGCATTATTGCTACTAGTGCTACTAGAAATCTATCTCTATTTACATTTACGCCGATTGATTTTGCGGTTTCGTCTTCTAATGATAAGAGGTTACAAGATCTTATAGTTATGAGTGAAAGTACAAGTCCTATTATTCCGTAAATTGTCATTATTCTTACGTCTGCCCAAGTTTTTTGTGCTACATTTCCTTCTATTATTGACTGAACATTTGTAAGGTTGCCGCCTGTCATCGCTTTTATAGCTTCTGATATTCCTATAAAGACCATATTTAGAGCAATCCCCACTAATATTAGTTTAATTGGGTTTGAACCGCCCTTCCATGCTATGGAATATATCAATAGGTAGGCAATTATTCCACCAAGTATTGATAGTGCTGGTACGAGATAGAAAATTCCCGGTGCAAGTAATAGGACGATTGTTCCTGTAAGTGATGCGGCTGATGATATGCCTATGATGCCCGGATCTACGAGTGGGTTTTGCATTACTGCTTGAAGCATCACTCCGCTTGTTCCTATTGCCGCTCCTGCTATTATTGCTATTATTATTCTCGGAAATCTCAAGTCATATATTGTAGCTACTTCGCTGTCAAATTCTACAAAAAGACCTCTTATAAGTTTTGAGAAAGTCATTTCTATTGAGCCTGTTTTTGCTGAAAATAGGGTTAATATTAGAAGGATTATCACAGATATTGAAAATACTAAAATCATTTTAGTTTTTTTCATATAAAATTTCCTCCAAATCATTTAATGCTTCTTTATAGTTAAATTTTGCACTCATGCCGAATTTTTTGTAGTCCAAATCATAGACTTTTTCTTCTTTTACGACTCTAAAGTGTTTCCAAATGTCATTTGTTGCAAAGTCTTTTTTAAACATTTCCATTACTTCATCAGGAAGTGCATGTGCTGTTCTTAATATTATGTCGGGGGCTTTTTTTAGCATATCTTCTGTGTTTATTGTTATAAATTGTTGGTCTGTTCCTGCATAGACATTTTCTGCTCCGGCTAATTGTACGAGGCTACCGACATATGAGTTCTCTGTCGCCACTACATATGAACCGGGAAGTCCCATTAGTATTAATACTTTTGGTGTTTTTTTGTCTTTGTGTTTTTCTTTGTATTCGTTTATAAATTTATGGTAGTCGTCTACGAGTTTTTTTGCTTCTTTTTTTCTATCTAAGAGTTCTCCCAAATCTTCTATTGATTTATACATTCCCTCTATATTGCTAAGGTTTAAAAATCCATAGTCTATTTCTGCCGCCTTATATTTTGGCAATAAGTCTGATATGAGTGAAACTGGCGAAAATACATAATCTGGTGAAATCATCTTTAATTTTTCTATATCAGGGGTCATTGCCATACCAACTTTGGGGACATCTTTATACCTTTTGGGCATAGGGTCTATTTTTGAGTCCGGTACTGCGACTAAATCTACGTCTAGCTTTTCCATTATATAGACTGTAGCCATTGATGTTGCTGCTATTTTTAGCTGTCCACCTGTTTGTTTTTTGTTTTGTTTTTGATTTACGCAAGATGTACATAATAGTAGTGACAGTGCTATTGTTAGGAGTTTTTTAATCTTCATATGTTTCACTCCTTAATTTGTTTAATTTTTCTTCCACATTATTTTTATAGAAATAAGATAGTAGTGCCAATATTATTGCTAATGATGTAATTATTACTACTAACCCTATAAGTGAATAGATAAATGCCATAGTTACTTTCCCTAGTCTTGTCTTTTCTTTTACTTCATCTTCTTCATTTTCGTCTGAGTAATATATTTTTTTTATTACTTCTGAGTCTTTGGTGAGTAACCCATGGGAATATCCTAAATCGCCAGCTGAAAATTTAGAGTTTACTATTTTTTGTTCTACTTTTCCTCCCTGTGCTTGTGGAGCTAGTATTTGCCCTACTTGCACATTGTTTTCTACTGGTTTTAAGCCTTCTGTATTTTGTAGTGAATTTTGTTGTGGAGGCGTTTGTTGTATTTCTTGTGTATTTTCAGTTTGTTCTTGTTGCAGACTTTGATTTTGTTCTAAAGATGCAAAATCTGTATTTCCTGGTACGAGATCCGATATTGTGTAGTAGAATATTACATCTCTTCCCATTGGTCCTACGAAAAATGTCGCTCTTACTATTACATTTTTACTTGGTATTTCAATTCTATAATCCCTTGTTTCTTCTCCTTGTCCAGTTACTTCTGCTGCTACTGAATAAAATCCTTCTTCGCCGTAATTTTGAACTGCAAAGGTTTCATTTTTTATATAGTTTGCAAGACTGTATCTTACGGATAAGAATATTCTTCCGTCATCTGTTGTTTCTACAAGTGCTTGAGGGTTTAATACATTTTCGGTCATCCCCTGCCCTATACCCGGGTTATTGCCAGGGTCTTCTATAACTCCTGTTACAGGGTGTTGATAGTAAGGTGTTGCCTTTGCTATTTCTTGTGTATAGGCATTTACATTTGTTTTTAGTGTAAATATTATTAGTAGTAGGACTATGCTTAGTATTTTTTTATTCTTCATCTTTTTTTAGCCTTCCTATAAATAGTATTTCTTCTTTCATATTTTTAATTTCGCCTAGGTTCTTTTTGATAATTATTATCGATGCTGTATTAAAAAAAATAAAAGTTAATAATATTAGCGTTATTATTCCTTTAGACTCTTTTTCTTTTATATTTTCTTCTATGTTTTCTTTTGCGTATTCTATATTTTCGTTTTTGCCTTTCTCACCATTTACTACATCTAATTGCTTTTGTAACGAACTTTGTACTGGTTGTTTTGACATTTGTGTTTGATTTATCTGTGGTGTTGTAGACCCGTTAACAGCTGATTTATTCACTGGTTTTGCTACAGGTTTTTTTACACTTTTTGTAAAGACCTTTCCTCTTTGTTCTTTGGTAGTTTTATTAGGAGTTTTATTTTCTTGTTTTCCTTCAGAAGTTGCAACAGGGTTTGAGCCTGATTTTACTAGTAGATAAACTCCTGGATTTTTCACTTTTGCCTTTATATGTTCGTCAGTATAGGTAAAGTCTATTTTTTGTTTTTCTCCTTCTGTGCAGTCGTATAATGCTAAATTATCTTCTTTTGTAAATTTAAGAAGTGGCAAACTTAATTCAAATTCTTTTTCTGGCTTTAGCTTCTTTCTTGTTGTTTGTATGCTATCTTCTTTGCCAGTTATTTTTTCTAATGGTCCTAAAAATTCGATTTTAAATACATTTACTTGATCAAGTAGATCGAAGTCTTTTGAATATTCTTCAGCATCCTTGCCGGATAATTTATTCCCATAAAAGGAAAACTCTTCTGTAAATGTATCTGGTCCATAGGATACAAAAAGATTTTTATTTTCTACTTCCCCTGAATCTTCTTTAGAATATTCTGCTTTTTTTGCACCATTTTTAAATTTATTTATAAGTACTGATTCATCTTCGGATATTTTTTCTACTTTTGTAAAGTCAAGCTTTACTCTTGCCCTTATGGGTTCATCGCCCATCGGTTCGACCTTTGGATCTACATAAACTTTTGGCATATTGTCCATATTTACTAGTTTAGTTCTAAAAACTATAGGTCGCTTTTCCTTTTCTTTTGGTATTTCCATTTCAAATGCGCCAGGCTCTGCTGGATAATAATTTCCATCTTCTTTTTGGAAATAGATGTTTATAAGAGATGCGGTTATACTCATATACTTCATTTTATCTGAGCCTATGTACAAGAAGCCTTCCTTATCTTTTACTTCTAGCTCTCCTATTTGATTCATCGCCTGGTTCCCCATAGATTCCTTATCTTCTATTGCGTGCCATAGGGCTATGGGAATTTTATAATATCCATCTTCTAAATTTATTTCTACTTTCTCTGGGACTTCATCTTTTTGATTTTCTGCTCCATATATATTTACAGAAAATATTATAGTTAAAATTAAAATTAACAAGGTTGTTATTTTAATTTTCAAGATATTTTTCACGATTATATCACTCCTCCCTTGTAATTGATAATCGTTATCATACAGCTTTATTTTAATATGTTTTTAACATTATTGCTAGTAGTTTATTTATGACGACTAGTTACCTATGGTTTACTTTTTCTATGAATTTTATTTGTTTCTTGTGTTTTATGAATGTTTTTTTTAATAAATCGGTTTGAAATACAAGTTTATAATGGATTTTTCTTATATGCTATGACAATTTGTTTTTATTTTTAAATTAAACCTAAGTTTACAGAAAATAAGAAATTTGCTTCTTTTATATGAAGATTCATTCCAATTTGTGATTTTATAATTAGCATAAGACCTGCTTGTAGTATTGCCTCTCCTGTGTTATTCCAGTAGTCAATGATGTCTAGTGGGATCTTAAACTCTCTTTCGTTTGAATTAATTTCATATTTTTTGTTATCTTTGTAGTAGAAAACTTTAGTAGCTATTCCTTTTTTCTTATAGCCTTCTTTCGGTTTTTCTATTATTTTAGATTTTAGGCTTATATAAGGATTGTCGTCAATAATTAAATGTGAATCTTCTTCAAATCCCATAGATGCCATGGATTTTTCTATAAATGAATCTGCTTTATCTTCGTGATTTTTATAGATACAAAAATTTATTTTATGCTTTCCTCTTCCTAAGAGTTCTATTAATTTTTCTTTTTCTACTTTAGCTGAGAGTTTTTCTATTTGTTCTATTTTTTCTGCTCTTTCATCTATGCTACTATAGAATTCTTCCATTCCCCTTCCCATAATTTCAAATGATAATTCCTCTGCTATATTTTTTTCTATTTTGAATATTTTTTGTAAAACCAGAATAATGTTTTTACGTTTTTTATCATAACAATTTGCAAGTTTATCTCCGATTTTTGTTGGATTATATTCATGGCCATCTTTATAAAGTACTCCAAGTGTTACCATTCTATCTAAAATTTTCTTTGAATTCGTTTTTGAGCAGTTGAAGCGAATTGATGTGGATGTTATTGTCTTGTTGTTTTTTTTGCTTTTTATATGTAAAAGATATTGTATTTGAATTTTGGTCAAGTCTAGTTTAATCATTTTTATCACCTACGACTCTATTTCTCTATTCATTTTTATTATATTATTACATATTCTAAGACTGGATTTTCTATGAGAAGATATTATTATTGTTTTATCTTCTTTTTCCTTGTATAGGGATTTTAGTATTATGCCTTCGTTTAGTGCGTCTATATTTGCCGTTGGCTCATCTAATATATATAGTGTTGATTTTCTTAGGAACATTCTAGCTAGGGCAAGTCTTTGTATTTGTCCTGTGGAAAGAAGTTTATTTTCTTTTACTATTTCTGTATCAAAGCCTTTTTCTAAACTTGCTATAAATTCATAAATATTGGCTTTTTTGGTAGCTATTATTAATTCTTCTTCTGTTGCATCTTCTTTTACTATTTTTAGATTATCTCTTATTGTTCCTTTAAATAGATGGGTTTCTTGAGATGTATATGAGATATTCTCTCTTAAATTAGAAGTTTTTATTGTCTTTAAATTTTCGTTATTTAAATATATTTCTCCTTTATTTGGATCATAAAATCTCATCAGAAGTTTTATTACAGTTGACTTGCCGCAACCACTTTTACCAGATAGACCTATTACTTCATTTAGATTTGTTTTTAAGTCAAAGTTTTCTATAAGGGTAGTATTATCGTATGAAAAAACCACTTTATTAAACTCCAAATCGTTATAAATAATCTCCTCTCCCATAATATTTTCTTCTACTTCTGCTTTTTCGTCTAATAGTCCTAGTACCCTTTTAGCACATGCAAAGGTCAGTATTAGATTATTAGCAAGGTTAGATAATGCTGAAGTCGGGCCAAAGGATGAAATAAATATAGTCAGCGGAAATATTAGTCCTAGTATATCTACTTTGTTTTTAATATATAGATTTGCCCCTACTATTACAAATATTAAGTTTGCAATAATAATTATTGCAGATGATAGGGCAAAGTTTTCTCCAGATTTTTTAGACAGTGTTTTAGCGGATTTATTTAGCTTTCTAGTCAGATTATTTATTTCCTTTAACAGTGTTTTTTCGTAATTAAAGTTAATAATTTCTTTTAGCCCTTTAAACGCCTCTAAAATTTTAGAGTTTAGTGCTGATAAATCTTCCCTTTGTACTGCACCTATATCTCTTGCTGATTTTTCCGTTACTATAGGTACAATGATTGCTAAGATTAAATGAGATATTAGTAGAACTAAGGCATACAATGGACTAAAGCTATATAATATTATTAAAAATACTAATGTGTGAATTATAGCTATACATATAGGAGAAATAGTATGTGCATAAAATACTTCTAAAAGCTCTATATCTGCCGTTATTATGGAAATTAATTTACCTTTGTTTTTTTCTTCCATTTTAGCAGGACCTAACTCTCTTAATTTTTTAAATATTTTATCTCTAATTATAGCTAGAGTTTTAAATGCAACATAGTGATTAAATAGCTGCTCTATATATTTAAATACCGCTCTTAAAATTGCTAGAATAAAGATAATTCCTATTATAGTTTTTAAATTTACATCTTTATCAAGTATTAATTTTGCTAAGCTGTATCCTCCTAGACCAGGTATTAGTGTGGCAAATATATGCCCTATTGCTCCAAAGAAAACTGCACAAATCATCTGAAATTTTAAGTCTTTTACTAGTTGCAAAAGTTTTCCTATTAGATTTTTATATTGTTTTATTTTATTCATTTAAACCCCACTTTTCTAAAGATATTTGATAATTATAGATAGTAGAGAATAGTTTTTCTTTTAATATTTCTTTAAATTCCCCTTCTTCTTTAATATTTCCATCTTCCATATAGTAGATATAATCTGCATTTTCTGTATTTCTAAGTCTATGAGTTATTAGTATAATATTCATAGATTTTTTCATTTCTTGTAAAAGTGTAAGTATTAACTGTTCTGATTCTATATCTATATTTGAAATAGATTCATCTAGTATTAAAAGTTTTGGAGATTTTAATACTGCCCTAGCTAGAGATAATCTTTGTTTTTGTCCTCCAGATAAATTACCTCCATCTGAATTTAACAAAGTATCTAAGCCTTCTTTGTTTAAAAAGTAATTTTTAAGTCCTACTTTTTCTAAAACTTGTATAAGTTCTTCATCTTTTGCATCTTCATTTGCCATCTTGAGATTGTACCTTAGGCTTCCGTTGAATATATATGGATTATTATCTATTAAGGCAATATTTTCTACTAGTGAATCGGAATTTATATCACTCACTCCGTTAAAATATATTTTACCTTTGTAGGATTTTAAACTACCTGATAAAACTTTTGCCAAAGTTGATTTTCCACAGCCACTTTTACCTACTATTGCAGTTATGCTATTGTTTTCAAATTCTATGTTTAGGTTATTTAGTACTAATTTATCTGTATATTGAAATTTTAAGTTTTCAATTTTTATATTTAGTCCTCTATCTTCTATAGTGTTTTTATAATCCTCCTCAGTTTCTATTTCTAATACATCAAAAAGACTTTTGGTAGCAGAAATTCCATTCATAGCTACATGAAATAAAGAACCGAGTCTTCTTAGAGGATTATAAAATTCTTGAGATAAAAGTATAAAGTAAAATGCCCCAAATATGGAAATTTCTCCAACTTTATAAGCATTTAAACTTAACATTATTCCAAGTGCAGCTCCACAGTATGAAACTAAATCCATAACTGTAATATTGTTCAACTGCACCATTAGAAGTTTCATAGTTTTTGCTCTAAAATCCTCTGCCAGATCATTTAACCTTACATTTTGTCTTTCGTCTACATTAAATACTTTTAACGTTGTAAGCCCGTATAAAAAATCTATAAATATATCGGCTAAATTAGTGTAGGAATGCCAATAACTCTTTACAACTTTATTTGCAAGTTTTTGTACCATTACTATAGCTAGTGGTATAACTGGTACTAGAACGAGCATAATTAGTGCGATTTTTAAATTTATAAAACATAATATTATAAATAAAATTAAAGGTCCTATTAGGGAAAAAAGTAGTTGAGGTAACATCTCCGAATAGAAGATATTAAGTTGTTCAATTCCTTCTACTCCAAGGTTTATAATTTCTGAAATTTTAATTTTTTCTCCAAATTCCATTTTAAAAGAGTAAACTTTCTTTATAAGTCTTTCTCTAAGAGTTTTCTTTACTTCTATTGAAACTCTATATCCAATATTTGAATAGAGTTTTGTCGTTGCTATTCTAATAATGGCTATTATCAATATTGTCATTATTAGTTTTATATAATTTTCCTCTCCTTTAATCAGAGTATCTATAAATTTGCCTATAGTAAAAATCACAGATATGTTTAAAATCATCTCTATGGTTTTTATTAATACTAAAATAACAATGTACTTTCTCTCATCTTTTAATTCTATATACAGCCTTTTGTCAAACATTGTTCTCCTCCTTAATAGTCTTTATCTTTAAGAAAAAGTACAAGTAGTGAAATATTAATACTAAAATAAGGCATATTCTTGCATGAAGATTATCTATAAGGAAAAACGAAATTCCTATAAAAACAGTTATAGTAAGTAAAATTTTAATTTTTCTATTTATAGTCATGCCTTTTTTTGACTTTATTGGCTCTATATTATTTTTATACAATTTTGTAGAAATAAAGTATCTATTGAATTTTTCCGAACTTTTTGCAAAGAAATAACTTGCTAAAATTAGAAATGGAGTTGCAGGAAGAAGTGGTAAATAAATACCAATAACGCCTATTCCTAAAAAAATAAAACCTAAAATTAAATAAATTATCTTCAAAATTTGCTCCTTTCTTTAATGTAGTTCTGTTAAATGAATTTATGCTAGGAATTATTTCCTTTTTATTTTCATGATCTTTGATTTAGTTAATGTTATCAAAAATAAGTTATTTGTCCAAGAGATTTTGATAAATTTTATCAGTTGTTTTTTTATTTTTTAAAATTCTATGAAATAAAGCTTTTATCAGTATTACAAGGAAGTTATCCCCGGTTTATAAAATAGATTTACAGCATCATTTAATTTTGTACTTTAAAAGTTTTTTTAATCAACTGTATTATCATAGGATTTTACTTTTTATCTTTAGAGCGACAAGATATGCCCCTATCTACACGCAAACAGTAATTACATAGCTCATTAAGTCGCATAAAAACATATTGCTTATTGAGTTGTCTTTGTTATGATTTATCATAAATTTGTTCAGCTTTTTTTGAATTGTCTGTACTTGAAAAGTTATCTTTATCAGAAAAAAAGAATTAATAAAATTTGTTAATACTAGATCCTATTTAAATTAGCATCAAGTATCCAATCTCTATATATAATACTTTTAACTATTTCTTTGGTTAAAAGTATTACTCATAAAGACTGGCTAACTAATTCCGATTTAAACGGGATTTAGTATAACAAAAGAGATGGTTAAAAGTATTATCAATAGGGATTGGTTATATATCTAGATTTGATAGGATGATAGTATCAGATATAGACTGGTCTAAATCAATCGATGAAGTAGATGAACAGCTTTTTGATAAATACAATTTAACAGAAGAAGAAAGAAATCACATTAAATCATCAATTAAAGATATGCAGCAAAAAGGCTATGAGCATTATTACTCATAGCCTTTTCTCTTGCACTTAAAGACCCATCAAATTAGTTTTCTAAAATACCTAATTCAATGAGTCTTAAAACTCACTTTTATACTAAATGACATGCTACAAAATGTCCCGGATTTCTCTCTGTCAGCTCCGGCTTAGACTTTCTACAAACCTCCTGTGCCTTCGGACATCTATCCACAAATGGACAGCAATTTGGTGGGTCTATAGGACTTGGAACTTCTCCTTCAAGCATAATTCTCTGTCTTGTCCTTTGAACATTTGGGTCTGCCAAAGGTATTGCAGACATAAGAGCTATTGTATAAGGGTGTATAGGATTTGAATACAACTCATCTGAAGTTGCAACTTCCATCATATTTCCAAGATACATTACTCCAACTCTATCTGAAATATACCTTACCATTGAAAGGTCATGTGCTATGAATAAATAAGTTAAATTCATTTTCTTTTGTAAGTCAATAAGTATATTTATTACTTGAGCTTGTATAGAAACGTCAAGAGCTGAAATAGGTTCATCACAAACTATAAACTTAGGCCTTACTGCAAGTGCTCTTGCAATACCAACACGTTGTCTCTGTCCACCTGAGAACTCATGCGGGAAACGTGAAGCATGTTCTTCTGATAATCCTACAAGATTTAGTAATTCGATAACTTTATCATGTCTTTCTTTTTCATTTTTATAAAGTCCATTTATCAACATTGGTTCTTCTACCAATGATTCAACTGTCATTCTTGGATTTAGCGAAGCATACGGGTCTTGAAAGATAAATTGGAAATCACGTCTTTTCTTTCTCAACTTTGACTCTGATAATTTAAATAAGTCTTCTCCATCAAAGAACATTTCCCCCCCAGTTGGGTTTAAAAGTCTTGTTATAGTTCTACCTGTTGTAGATTTACCGCATCCACTTTCCCCAACAAGACCAAACGTCTCTCCGGGATATATATCAAAACTTACATTGTCAACAGCTTTCAATATTCCTTTTTTTACTTTGAAATATTTCTTTACTCCCCTTGCACTTATTAGAGGACTTACATCTTTATTTTTATTTTCAGTCATTATTTTCCCCCTTTAAGTACTCTTCACTATATAACCAACAACTACATCTGTGTCCTTCTCCATGTTCTGTTGTAGGAGGCATATTATCTTCGCATATTACCATTGCCTCGTCACATCTATCAAAAAATGGACATCCCTTAGGTGGTATATATAAATCCGGTGGCGAACCATGTATTGCATGAAGCTTTTCTTCCTTACTCATATCAAGTCTTGGAACTGATAATAAAAGTTTTTTAGTGTATGGGTGTTTTGTGTTATAGAAAATATCATCTGTTGAGCCCTCTTCCATAATTTGGCCTGCATACATTACTTCAACTCTATTACTCATATCTGCTACAACACCTAAGTCATGAGTAATCAATATTATACTCATTTCAAATTCTTCTTGAAGTTCTTTCATAAGTTCTAATATTTGTGCTTGAACTGTTACATCAAGTGCTGTTGTAGGCTCATCTGCAATCATAAGTTTTGGATTCATTACAAGCGCTATAGCAAGCATAACACGTTGTCTCATACCACCTGAAAACTCATGAGGATATTGATTAATTCTTGTTTCAGGTTCAGGAACACTTACCATATCAAGAATTCTTATAGCTTTTTTAAGAGCATCTGCCTTTGATATTTTTTCGTGTTTCATCAAACCTTCTATTATTTGGTCTCCAACCTTCATAGTTGGGTTTAGAGATGTCATAGGGTCTTGGAATACCATAGAAATTTTATTTCCTCTAATTTCTTGCATTTCTTTTTCAGACTTTACTATTATCTCTTCACCATCAAATAGTATTGAACCACCTTTATAAAAAGCTGGTGGATTTGGTAAAAGCTTCATAATAGAATTAGCCGTTACACTCTTTCCGCATCCACTCTCACCTACAATTGCAACTGTTTCTTTTTTATTTACATCAAAAGATATCCCTCTAACCGCTTCAACTTCACCAAAGAAAGTTTTGAATGATATCTTTAAATCTTTTACTTCTAGTAATTTATCCATTCCATCTCCTACTTTCTAAGTCTTGGGTCTAAAGCGTCTCTTAATCCATCTCCCAATACGTTAAATCCAAACATAATAAGCGAAATCATAAGTGCGGGAACTACCATTTGATAAGTAAGTCCTATAGCAAGAACTTCAAGTCCTCCGTTCGCCAAGTTACCAAGTGATGGAAGTGGGTCTTGTAAACCTAATGAAACGAAAGATAATGTCGCTTCAGAAAAAATTGCTCTTGGAATTATAAGTGTTAAGTTTACAAGTATAGGACCAAGTGTGTTTGGAATTATATGTTTAAATAAAACCCAAGCATCATTTGCACCCATTGAACGAGCTGCCATAACATATTCTGACTGTTTTAAAGATAGAACTTGACCTCTAACTAAAATAGCTGTAGGTATCCAACCAGATAATGTCATCGCAAATACCATAACCGCAAAAGAAGTTCCTGACCCTTTTTCAGCAAATACAACTGACAATAGTATTACTATTAGTAAGTATGGTATTGAATAAATTATTTCCGCTATACGCATTAATAAGGCATCAACTTTACCAGAACTCATACCTGCTATACCACCGTATAGTACACCAACAGTTATGTTTATAAATGCAGCTAAAAATCCAATTAAAAGTGAGAATCTTGCACCATAAGTCGCACGTGTAAATAAATCACGTCCTAATGAGTCAGTACCAAACCAAAAATCAGCAGAAGGTCTATGATTAGTATTTAGCATATCAATTTGATAATAAGTATATCCACTAATCATAGGCCCAATAATTGCAAATATAACCATAAATATTATTATTATTAAACCGAACATTGCAAGTTTATTATTTTTCAGTCTTCTCCAAACATCAGCCCAATATTTTATAGTAGGTCTTTTGATTCTCTCTGCATGCTCTGCATTTCTATCAACTTTTTTAAATAATTCAGGAGAAAATTTTCTTTCCATTATGCTTTTCCCCCTCCTTCAAACTTAATTCTTGGATCTATAATAACGTAAGCTATATCCACAAGTAAAATCATAAGTACTAATACTATTCCATAAAATACTGTAGTTCCCATAATAAGAGTGTAGTCACGGTCAGTTATGGCTTTTATAAAGAATCTACCTAGCCCCGGAATACCGAATATTTTTTCTACCACAAATGATCCCATTAATAAATCAGCTGTAAGAGTACCTAAAATTGATACTATCGGTAATATTGAGTTCCTAACAGCATGTTTTAAAATGACTGCCGAGCCTGAAATGCCTTTACTCTTCGCAGTTTTGATATAATCTTGCCCTAGTACTTCGAGCATAGAAGATCTCATTAGTCTTGCTATTTGTGCGGTAGGCATCATACAAAGTGCAATAGAAGGCATAATTGTGTGCGCGAAAGAACCCCATCCACTAAGTGGAAGTCCAAGATTCCTCCCAACCACTTGTATTAAAAGAGTTCCCATTATAAATGAAGGTACTGAAATCCCTATAATTGCTATTAACATTGCAATATAATCAGGAAATCTATTTTGATATAATGCAGCTAATGAACCTAAAACAGGCCCAAATATTAATGACCAAATAAGAGCTTGTAGTCCAAGTCTCAAAGATACAGGAAAACCTCTCTTTATCATTTGGTTTACTGTTTCAGTATTAGACTTCATACTTTCACCAAAGTCTAATTTTACTATATTTTTTAAGTATCTTCTATACTGCTCAGACACGGGCTTATCAAGGCCATATTTTATCTCTAAATTTCTATAAACCGTAGCCGGTATCTTTCCTTCTTGTTGTAGAGGATTTCCAGGCACAGCATGCATTAGAAAAAATGTAAGAGTTATTATGAAGAATATTGTCAAAAACGACATAACAAATCTTTTTCCTATAAATTTTAACATCTTTATTCCTTTCTAAAAAGCAGAGCCCCACAAATGGGGCCCATTTTATTTTTTATTGAAATTCTGCATAAGTTAAAATTGGATATTGAAGAAGTGGCTTATAAACACCCTTTATATTTTCTTGTACTAGATAAGGTTGAGTATAGAAGTATACAGGTACTATCGGCATATCTTCCATCAATATCTTTTCCGCTTTTCTCATGTTTTCCATTCTAACTGTTTGGTCTGCGCTATTTTTTGCTTCTTTTATAAGAGCATCAAACTCAGTATTTGAGTAATTAGAATAGTTTTGCTCTCCACCTGTTACAAATAAATCTAACATAGTCATAGGGTCGTAATAATCTCCAACCCAACCACCACGACTTATATTGAAGTCATGAGCATTTTCACGAGCTAATTTAACATTGAAGTCAGCATTTTCAAGACCTACTGTTACTCCAAGATTTTGATTCCACATTTGTTGAACAGCTTGAGCTATTTTCTTGTGTGATTCACTTGTATTGTAAAGAAGAACTTGTTTATTGATATCTTCGATAGTAATTCCAGATTCTTGCATTCCTTCTTCTAGTAATTTCTTAGCTTCTGCTGCATCTTCTTTAATTAAATTACCGTTGATGTCTCTCCACTCTTTGTTATTTTCGTCAATTAAACCAAATGGTACCATACCTTCAGCGGCAATTTGACCACCCTTAGTTATATTTTCTACTATTGACTTACGATCAAGAGCCATTGAGAAGGCTTTTCTAATTTTAGCATTTTCAAATGGATTCTTTCCATCTTCACTCTTAGTCATATTTAAACTGTAATAATAAGTTCCTATTTGTTTTCCAATAGTTACTACCGGTGATTTATCAGCAATTTTTTGTGCCAAAACTTCCGTTGGGACATCAGTTAATATACCATATTTACCAGCATCGAAGTTTTGATATGCAGTGTTGCTATCTTCAAGAATTTCCCAAGTTATTCCACCAAGTTTAACTTCAGATGCATCAAACCAGTTTTCATCCTTAGTTGTTTCAACTTTTGAGTTGTGTTCCCAATTAATTAACTTGAATGCACCATTTGATACAAATGTAGAAGCATCTTTTGCCCAGTCAGGATTTTCTTCAACAACTTTTTGGTTTACAGGATATAGTGTATAAAAAGCTGCTAAGTCTGCAAAGTATGGTGTTGGTTTTTCTAAAGTAACTTCTAAAGTTGTATCATCGATTGCTTTTACTCCAACTTCAGCTCTTTTAGCTTCTAACCACTTTTCATAAACTGCATCGGCAATTTCGTCTTCACTCTTTCCATTAAGATCAAGCCCTGCTTTATCAGCATCTGTAATTACTACCTCGTGATCAACTTCTTTAGTATCATTTCCGTCAGCATCTTTTACATAGTATACGCCAGGTCTTTCAACTGTGTTATAAGCTTCTCCTCCTTTTAAATAGTAAAGTTGGAATGCATAAAGTGAAGCTGTGTTAGGGTCTAGAGCTCTTAGCCATGCAAATTCAAAGTCCTTTGCAGTAACAGGATCTCCATTTGACCACTTAACATCGTCTTTAAGAGTGAATGTATAAGTCAAACCATCTTCTGATACGGTCGGCATTTCTTTTGCCATACCAGGAGCTAAATTTCCTTCCTTATCATATCTTAAAAGTCCTGTAAATAAGTGATTTAACAAATATGATTCATGAGTACCTTGCGCAAGTGCAGGATCTAAAGACCCCGGTTCACTAGTATTGTTTACGATAAGAATTTGTCCTTCCGCTCCATCTGTGCTTGCAGTTTTATTTCCACCACATGCTGTCAAAAATACCGCTGTCAAGATTAACAAGGCCACTAAACCTTTAAATCTTTTGTTCATTAAAATTACCTCCTCAATATTAATTTAATTAATTAATTTTACCATATTTTACAGTACTTAACAATCGTTTTGAAGTTATATTATCCCAAAGTGTTATAAGCTATAGTCTATAATAGATATTCCTCTATCTTCAGTGCCATATCATCATAGGTAACTTCTCCTACAAATCTATGAACTTCTACACTATTTTTATACATAACTGTTAATGGTACATTATCTATCTTTTTAGTTCTTCTAACAGACTTATTTTCATCTATGTCCAAGTAAAATGCAGCTATCTCGCCAAACTCTTCTTCAATCAATTCAATAACTATTTCTCTAACACTCTTACAGTGTACACAACTCTTACCACCAAATATTACAATTGATGTTGGATTTTCAGCTATTCTCTTATCAAAATTTTCAGTTGATATGAACTTAACTTTTGAAGACTCCATACTTATTATCTCTCTTTGAAGAGCTATTTCATCTTCATTTTCCATGGCCATGGTCATGAAATCTATATCGTTTTGTATTACAACACCTTCCACAAAAGTTTCTTTAACTCTTGTTCCCGTATTTTCCTCTCTAATTTCATTCTGATCTACCGAAATTTCTATAGGTTTTTCTCTATTTAAATAGTTGTATGGATATCTAAATCCTTGATATATATAGTTTTTAATTGCAAAATTCTGTTCTGCATTAACTCTGTATGGACAAACCCATCTCCAAACTACTTCATGGTCTTCTGTTATCTCATACATAATTCCTGCCGAACCCATAGAAACTAAAGTGTTTCCATTTTCAAGTCTTTGTAAACTTCCCCCATATGGGGAATAAAACTTATATCCATTTAAATATGTTGAATATCCTAAATCTCTAGGTGTTATCTTCCATTTTATATCATACGTTATCGGGTTAAATTCCAAAACTCTTGAATATGCTCTTCTATAATTGTTTATTCCAGTACTTGAGTTTAAATTTGGAACTCCATATCCTGACTCTGCTCCACTTTCAAAAAGTAAAATATTCCCTGCTCCATTCAACCCCTTTTTAATCATCTGTATATGAGTAGGACCTATTATCCCATGAAGTTTCCTAAATAAACTATCTTCTTTAGGACCTATTTGCCAAACAATTTTTCTCTTTTGTTTATCAATTATCCCAATAAAGTTTGATTGTCTTGAAGAAAATATTATATTGTCAGGAGCAAATCTACGATCTCCTTGCTCATACCACTTATTTTCTCCCAACACTCCAAAAGAAGTTATATGCAAATAGTCTCCTATCTCCAAGTTCGAAATCAAGTTAGGATTTCTATAAATTACATTTTTCTGCACTTCGGTATAACCAATTTCATTAAAATGATTTGAAAAAGAGAACTTCCAAACTACATTACCATTTAAATCTACTTCATATATTACCTCGTCTAAAAGTTTTTTGTCAGATATTTCTGTGTTTACAATAGTATCATGCCCTAAAATTAAAGTATTTCCATTTTCAAGTCTATGGTAATCTCCATGAGCTCTGGCACTCCATATAGATTCTTTTTCAAGAAATCTAAATTTATTGTACGACCAAACAACATTGCCATCTTGTTCTATTTCTATTAAGCTTTCTCCATCTTGTGAAGAAACATCGGATTTTCTAAATTTTGTAGTACCAATTATATTTCCATTTTTTAACATCTTTGCAGGCATAGCATTTATCTTAAAATGTTTTATTTCGTTTCCGTTCATATCGAACAATAAAACACCTGAATTAGGAGTTGCAACTAAATTATATCCACTGCAACACTTTTCTTTTTTATAAATTGTCGTGCCTGTCGGTAATATCATCGGTATTCCTCCTTCAAGTATCTATCTACATATACAGCTGCTATCGCTCCATCTGAAGCTGCTACAACCGCTTGCCTTAAGACTGTATCCGTGCAATCTCCAATAGCAAATAGACCTGGAATATTAGTCATCTTTTTTTCATTTACTTTAATAAATTTATTTTGATTTAATATACCTAAATTGGAAACAATTTCTGTTTGAGGTTCCATCCCCACAAACATAAATATTCCATCTGTTTCTAAACTAGTTTCTTTGCCTAATTTAGACAATGTTATTGAATTTACATATTCTTCACCTTGGATTTTTGTCAAATATGAATTGTATATTATTTCTATTTTAGGATTTTTTAAAACCTGTTTAAAAATATCTTTATCAGCATCAACTATGCCATCTGGATGTATTGAAATTATAGTTACTTTATTTGCAAACTTAGAAATATATTCAGCCTCTTCAAGCGCAACGTTACCACTCCCAAGTATATGAACATCTTTGTCTTTTACAAATTCTGCATCACACATTGCACAATAACTTACACCTTTTCCCGCAAACTCTGTTTCGCCTTCTATTCCTAAAATCTTTTCTCTTGTACCAAGTGCAAGAATTACTGCCCTAGCTTCAAAAGTACCTCTTCTCTTAGTATGTACTTTAAATATATTTCCATCTTTTTCGACACCTGTTACAGTGCTTTTTATTCTCTCTACATTTTCTATGCCAAGAGCATGGTTCCTGAACATATCAGAAAGTTCTATTCCGCTGGTTTGTATAATTCCAGGATAGTTTTTCACCGTTTCAGTGTCCTTTATTCTTCCACCAAAACTCTTTTTTTCAATTATCAAAGTGTTTAAAAGGCCTCTGCCAGCATACACACAAGCGGAGAGCCCGGCAGGACCTCCGCCTATTATTATCAAATCATACATAATTAAATCCCTAATGATTTCGCAAAATCATCCATTCCTTCAATTTTTAAACTCTCCACTAGACCTTCATCAACCATTCTGGAAAAATTAGGGTCTATAGGTAATTTTAATATTCTCTTTATATCATGCTTTTTAGCTTCGGATTCAATCTTACTTTCCCCATATATATAAGTTATTTCATCGCAGTGAGAACATTTAAAGTAAGACATATTTTCTACTAAGCCAAGTATCTTTACATTCATCATCTGTGCCATCTTAACTGCTTTTTCTACTATCATTTGAACTAAATCTTGAGGAGTAGAAACTATTACAACGCCATCAAGTGGTATTGATTGATACACAGTAAGCTGAACATCACTCGTTCCAGGAGGCATATCCACTAAAAGATAGTCCAATTCTCCCCAATTTACATTTTGATAGAATTGAGAAATTGCAGAGCCTACAACCGGTGCACGCCACAATACTGGGTCTGTGCTATTAGGCAGTATTAAGTTAACACTGACTAATTTTATTCCCGTGCTTGTTATTGCCGGATTTATATTCTTTCCGTCACTTAATACTTTTTCAGAAATCCCAAATGCGCTTGGAACAGAAGGCCCTGTTATATCAGCATCAAGTATTCCAACTTTGTATCCCTGTCTACTTAGCTCAGTAGCTAAACTTTGACAAACAAAACTCTTTCCTACTCCACCTTTACCGCTAACTATTCCTATTGTGTGTTTTACATTTGAATTTTCATTTAAACTAAATTTTTGAATTGCCATTTATTTCTCCTATACTTATTATAATATTTTACATATGATTAATCAATCATTCACTCTCTGTTTTAAATTGTCGCTACCGGATTTTTAGGAGCTTTTTTTAGTACCTTGAATTCTCCGTCAGTATACTCAACTATGTTAAAAGTAGCATTTCTAAGAACTCTATTGTCCCAAAAATTCTCTATGTCTATTTTTTCTACATAATTTAATATCGCAACAATAGTTACTCCATGACTAACTATCAAGACATTTTCATCTTCTGAATTGAAAATATATTCTTCAAAAAACTTCTCTACTCTATCCATCACTTCGTATAGAGATTCTCCATCTTCTCTCTTATATTTGTGTGGTTCATTAAAGTACGTGGTGTATAACTCTCCGTCTTCTTCTTTAAGTGTATTAAAATATCTTCCACTCCAATTCCCAACATCTATTTCTCTAAGATATGGTGTAGATACAATTTCATTTTCGGGGGCAATTATCTTTGCTGTATCTTCTGCTCTTTTTAAATCTGATGAGTAAACTTTATCAAATTTAATGTTTTTAGAAGTCTTTCTTAATACCTCCGCCATTTCTATTCCTTCTTGAGTTAATGGAGAGTCCATTATACCTTGAACTCTATCCGCTTTATTCCACTCCGTTTGTCCATGTCTTGTCAAATATATCTTCAAATACTCTTCTTATCCTCCAAATCTTTAGCCAATTTATATGAGCCTTCAATTATCTCATTTGGATAACCCATTAAATTTAAAATAGCTATTGCATTTCTTGATTCAGCTCTGCCTAATTTCAATTTATAATCGAATTTTATATCATCTTCTTCTATTTGTTCTTCGAAATGATAATTTGTATACTCACTCAAAAGTTCTGTCAATTCAATATCATGTGTTGCCGCCACTACAGTTGCGTATTTTGCAATATATTTTAGAGTATTATATGCTGCAGCAATCCTATCTATTGTATTTGTACCCTTAAATATTTCATCCAATATCAATAGCTTTTTAACTTCACTATCATCTATCATTCTCTTGATAGCTTTAGTCTCTGCCATAAAATAGCTCATTTTTTCTTCTAATGAATCTGAAATATCTATAGCTGACTCAACTTTGAAAAATGAAGTTTTCAAAGTATTAGAATGTGTAAGCCCAAAAGCATTGGCAAATATTACATTAATACCAAGATTCCTTAAAAATGTAGACTTACCAGAAGCATTAGAACCTGTTATTAAGACATCTATATTTGAAAAATCAAAATCTTGAGAAGTTTGTCCAACTCCTAGTAAAGGATGTTTAAGCCCATTTGCTTCCAATATAAATTCATCCTCGACAAATTCTACAAACTTTAAATTTTCAGCTATCTTGTAAGAAACAATAGCTGTTATGGCATTTATATCACCAAGTGCAGTGTATAATTTTAAAATATCTTCCTTACATTTATTTATCCCGTCCGCAATAGAATAAAACCTGTTAGCTTCAATTAAAAATAATAAATCAAATATTTTTCTTATTCCCTCCGACTCATCAAAGTTTTTAAAATATCTTATGCTCTTTGACTTATTACGAATCTTCTTAAGCTTCTTATTTAACTCTTTTATTTCTAATAATTCATTAGATATTGAATCTATTTCATAATTTTCAATTTTTAAACCAAGTCCAAATACGGAAGATAAATTACCTATATCTAATATAATTCCAGATGTTGCCTTATTTAATTCCTTGTAAATATAAAAATTAACAAGCAGTAAAAAAAATAGAGCACAAAAAGCAAGAAATTTATCCACAATTCCAACTAATACAACAAAAACAGATCCAAATCTCAAAATTCTAGTAGGAATTTTTAAATTTTTAAACTTTTCATAATCTACACCGTGTTTTAATAAACCTACTATTGATTTTTTAAAATATCCAACTTTGGCAAATTCAAATTTAATCTCTTTAGTTAAATCAGATTTTTCTTCAAATTCTATTATCTTTATCTTAAAATCTTCTTGATATTCTCTAGAATAATTTTGTTTTCTAAGCATATTATATAGGGATTGAGCACCCATTATTGAATCAGTATGATTTATTTTTCTATAAAGTTTATATAATTCTAAATCTTTAAAAGTTATATCATCTACATTTAATTGATTTTCTTGGTACGTTTGAGATAAAATTTCCTCTGAAATTTTAACGTCTATTTCTTCTTTGCCAAATCTATTGTACGTAACTTCTTTAAGTCCTTTTAAATAATTATGCTTAATAAGTCGTCCATATATAAATACAAAACCATATATAACAATTATGATTATAAAAATATAGAGTCCACTTCCGTATTCTTCCATAAATTCACCTCTATATAAATTTTACCATAGAAACCAATTTTTTATTCAATAAAAGCTTCGTACTCAAAAAATAGTGTAAACTTATTTCTTGCACTATTTAAGGCCCTAAAAAGAGCCGGCTAAGCCGGCTCAAAATTTTAATTATAAATTGAAGTGAGTTTTTAAGTTGTTTATTACAACAGCTCCAATATCATCTTGTGCGTCAATTGTAGAACCCCCAATGTGTGGAGTTACATATACTCTATCAAGCTCGAATAGTGGAGATTCAACCGGAACGTCCATAGTGTCAAGTCCGCCACTTCCTAATTCGTTAGAAATAGTATCTAAGTTAGCTCCGCCTAATTTACCATTCTTGATATATTTATAAAGAGCTTCTTCATTTACAATTCCACCACGTGCAGCATTGATTATTATAGCTCCATCCTTCATTCTTGACATGGATTCTTCATTAAACATATCTTTTGTATCTGGAGTTAGTGGCACGTGCAGAGTAACTACGTCTGAATTTTCAATAACTTCATCTAGTGTAGTAAGTTTTACATATTCTTGTTTGATGTCTTCCGGTTTTAAAAATGGATCATAAGCGATAACATCCATATGGAAAACATTAGCAAATTCAGCAACACGTCTACCAATTGCGCCAAACCCTATAATCCCCATAGTTTTATTTCTCATTTCACGACCAATCCATCTATATTTATTCCAGATTCCACCCTTAACTTCGTTTTGAGCTTGAACTGTATTTCTATAAAGATCAAGGACTTTTGCAATTACAAGTTCTGCTACTGCGTTTGCATTTAATCCCGGTGAGTTATAAACCGGAATATTTTTTTCCTTAGCATATTCTTTATCAATGTGGTTAGTTCCTGTTGATCCTACAAAAATAGCCTTAAGATTTGTTGCAGCATCTAAAACTTCTTTGTTTATAAACGGATCAACTCTCATGATAAGAATATCATAAGGAGCTATAATACTTGCAAGTTTTTCACTTGTAGGAAGCATTTCCTTATCTAATTCTATACCTAAATCCCTTAAACCTTCATCAATTACTTCTGACATATAGTCAACCATTAATGCTTTCATTTTTCTCTCTCCTTTTTATTACTATGTACCATCATTCAATTTTATTGTAACATACCTTTTTTTTAATTCAACTCTTTTGCATATCTTTCGAAAACAATTTCACAAACCATTTTCCATTCATTTTTCCTATCATTAAACTTTATACAAAATGACAGTTTTAAAATATAATGTTATAATTTTTACTTAATACGAAATATTTAAATTTATTATTAATACTTACATAACTCACAATTTTTAATAATCTTAACAATTTGGGTATAATAATAAAATAATTACTTACTTTGGAGGTAAAAATGAAAATAATAAAAAAATTAACTGCTACACTTGGACTTACATTAATTCTTTCAACTAATACATTTGCAGCTCAAGTGCAACAACCAACTATAAGCCCTTGGGCTGTTAAAATAGTTAATAATGCTCAAATGCAAGGAATAGTTCCAATATCTATTGAACAACAAGAAAAAAACTTCACAGTTAAATTAAATAAACAAGACTTAGATGCTTTAAATACTGCAACACAACAAAAACTTGAACAATATAAACTAAAGAAAAATCCTAAATTTAAATCTGAAAATTTAAAAAATGATTTTACAAAAGAAGATGTAATAATCAACATCTATAATATAGTTGGTGAGTATTCTGACGATTTAGAAAAAAATGCCGTTGAATATTTTAAAGAAAAAAAATTACTTGAAGGAGATGGTTTTGAACTAGGTTTAAATCAACCAGCCACTCTTGAACAAGCAATTGCACTATATACTCGTGCTATTACAGATATTGTAAATGATCAAAATATGGGTGCAAAAGGTGTCTTCTACAAAACTGAGGCTAATGGAAATACCGTTTATATGCTTGGTTCAATCCACGTTGGTGATTCAACAATGTATCCTATAGATTCAGATATAATAGATGCATATAATTCTTCTGATGAATTATTTGTAGAAGCTGATATAACTAATGCCGAAAAAGTTTTGGCAGCGCAGTCTTCTTTGATTAGCAAGATTCCTTTAAACCAAAAACTTTCTCCTGAGTTATACTCTCGCTTTAAAGCCATTATGGACAAATATAAAATTCCAGAAGAAAATTATAAGAATTTAAAAGTATCTGCAGCCTACACAAATCTATCATCTATCCCTATGGTAACTGAAATGCCTCTAGCTAGTGCAAAGGGAATTGACCAATACTTTTTAATAAATTCAAAATTAGATAACAAAAAAATTGGAGAAATAGAATCTATAGCTTTCCAACTTGACATGCTAGATAAATTTGGAGATCAAAAATATGTTAAATTAATTGAAGAATTAATTCCTCAAATAGAAAAAGATAATGCTAAAAAATTAGTTGAACAAACTAAATCTATGCAAAAGTTTTGGACTGAAGGAAATGAAAGAGAGTTTTCTAAAATTTTCAATACTAGTGATGAATTTACAAAACATTTAGTTGTGGACAGAGATCCTAAAATGGCAGATAAAATTGATGAAATGTTAAAATCAAAAGATAAAAAAACATATTTTGTAGTTGTTGGAAGCGGACACTACACTTCCGAAAAATCTGTTATCAACTATCTTCAAGAAAAAGGATACAAAGTAGAAAATTTAACAGGTAAATAAAATATTTTACTGACGACTTACACAAGTAAGTCGTTTTTTATTGCTAATTTGTAAAACATATAAATTATTAAAATATAAAAGGTAGCACAAAAAACTAGCTTCTCGTACTACCTGTTATTATGTTATTTAATTTTATAAAATTGAAATTCCCTAAATAACTTTAACAAAGTGTTTTTAAGCTAAAACTCATCTTAGAAAATATTTTTCTCTGTTCCTCTAAATTATTTATTGGAATCAGTTCTTAAATTTTATTATTAATATTTAATTCTTATACTCAAATTTAAATCTTTTTATAACTACAATTAAAAATTACATTACATCAACAATATTCCTATTAATATTAACATTATCAACATCCCAATTTCATTACCCAAGCTTCCATACATTGAATTTAATTGATAGGTAAGTAAAATAGAAAAGCCTAAACTTACTTGAATGTATTTTTTCCACTTATAATTACTAGGTTTTATAAAAATTTTCTTTTTTATCAAAATATAATTTAAAACCTGCCATACTAATAAAGCTATTAATGAGCAAACTATATTATATCCTTGTATAATTTTTGACATAATCAGATAATAGACAGTTAAATTTGAAATAATTGTAAAAAATCTTTTCAATTACTAGCCCCTCCTGTCCAACTATAATTATATTTATCTATTAGCCCTGTATAATTAGATACTCGATATGCAGTTATTTCTCTTTGCCACTCATAAATTCCCCTTTGCCTATCTTGACGCTGTCTATTACAAATTTCATAATATACATCACCAGGTCCTGCTGACACTACAAACCCTACAACTGATGTAACTATGCTTGCAACAATCGGAACTCCCAAAACACTAGCTGTTATAGAGGCAACCAATGCAGCTTCTGCTTTATAATAATTAGCGCTAGTTCTTGTGCAATACCACGAATTCCAATTACCCCATGAATAAAAACTTATATTATTATCTGTCTCATGATTTTGCAGTACAAGTTCTTCATCCACTATGGTTATGTAATTTTCTTTTATTACTAATTGATTGTTTTTCCTCTCTACAGTAGTCAAGTTGTCATCACTATGTATTTTAATAAAGCTATCATCTCCATTTAAATACTGCTCTACTATATCAACTTTTCCTGTTATGGTATCAAGGTAACTAGCTTTTATATAACCATCTCTTTCCTCAATTATTTGTACTATATAGCCATTACTTACTCCATTTAATTGTCCTATAGCATTTACAGTAGAAATACTTGATATAATGATAATAAACGCTAAAAATATAGCTTTAACACTCTTTGATTGTATGGTTTTCGATTTCATTTTATTCGCTCCTTTAATAAATAATTGTTTCTAACCTACTTTAAAAAACATCGAAACCACCCCTTTTTCATTATACTACCCTTTATATTACATTTGAAATATTTATTAACCTTTTATAAAGTTAAATTTTTAATAGTTAACAATTATTCATACTAGAAAATCATAATTTAATTGATGTCTTCTTATTAAATTCAAATTAAAAACAGCATGAAAACTTATCTCATGCTGTACTTATAAAATATATTTAATTTTTAAAACTGTGAACCGGAGCAGGAATTCTTCCTCCTCTATTTATAAAGTCCTTTGCTGAATTATTCCCTATATCCATTATAGGCGCATAACCAAGTAATCCACCAAACTCAGCAAATTCTCCAACGCCTTTTCCTACTACAGGAATTACTCTAACTGCTGTAGTCTTTCCATTTATCACACCAATCGCAGCTTCATCTGCTATCATTGCAGAAATTGTT
>NZ_JAXDSS010000034.1:0-24356 GCF_034090345.1 Peptoniphilus sp.
GAAATGTATGGTGTCAAGTTTAATGCCAGATGGATATTATCCGTTTCCAATAGAATATATAACAGATAAATATGATATTGAAAAAAGCACATACAAAATATTAAAAAGTATTAATTTTATAAGAAAAGAAGAATTATTGAATTTATTAAAGAATAATATGAAATTAAGTAAAACAAGTATGGAGAAAATAGACTTTTTAGAAATTAAACATGAATTTATTCAAAAATTTAGAATAGAAAGTCAGACTAGAAATTTACCAGGACTTCCAAATGTATCATATTCTTTAGACATAATAACTTTAGTTTGTAGAGAAAAAGAGCAAGAAGATTTTAGTTTTTTTGTAAAAGTAGAAGAAAATAGTTTACTTAAAGAAGCAATAGGTAAAATGGAAAAAGATATAGCAAGTGGAGAAAATATAACCTATTTAGGGGGTAAAGCGAGTTCAGGATTAAATACATTTAAAGTATATGGCATTAAGAAAATAGATGATAATGCTAGAATGAGTAAATCTAAAACTTATATAAATCTAGGTATGTTACTACCAGAGTTTAATAAAATAGATACTGAAAATTCATTTATAAATATTCACGTATCAGATAGAAAACCATATGATATAGAGAATAATATAGAGAAAGCAATATGCTTTATAAGACCAGGAAGCATTATTTCCAAAAATAATGAAGCAAAGGATGAATTTGAATTAGTTAAGAGTATACATAATAAATATAATTTATTGTATAAGAATGCTATTATATTTGGGAATTCTTATCTTGAAGCGATGGAGGTATGATGTGGAGCTTAAACTTAAGACGGTATCACCTGTAATTTTATCGAGTAGAAACCATTCGGCACTTTATAAAGGCATGGATTATAAAAAAACTTGTTCTGACAAATTTAGTATAATTTATACTTTCTTTAGTTATGAAAATAGAATTGGTAAAATCAATGAAGATTTTAAAAAAGCAAATTCATATTATATTCCGGCATCATCATTGAAGGGGAGTTTGTTGTTGAAGACAAATGTTGAAAATTCATTTAGAAGAAATATAATTTTTAGTGATGTTTTGATAGATAAAGAACAACTAGTATTAAAAAATTTAATGAAATTTCAATATCTTTATGAAAATTCAAAAGATACAAGTAAAGTAAATAAAATTCCAAAATATGATGAATTTTTCCCATCAATAGGAATTGAAATGTTAAAGTCAGACACTAATATTTCAGTAAATATTATAATTAAAAAAAATGAGTTAAAAAATCAATTAAAAGAAAACTTGGATGAAACTTTTACAGAAACAAAAGAAAAACTGATGAGATATTATAAAGAAATAGATACAAGAATTGAATATATAAAAAATTTAAAAATAAAGTATGCTGATACAAAAGATGTTGTAGAAAATTTAAACAAAATTAAAGATTCTATAAATCATTTGATAGAATCAGATAGAAATTACATTTATCTTGGAGGATATAAAGGTGTACTTGCTTGCTTAAAAGAAATTAAAAATAAAAATAATATTAGAAATGGTTTTTATATTGATGATGAAAAAATGTTACCTTATGGACTTGTTGAAGTTGCAGAATAATTTGGGGATCAAGTATATAGATATAGGTTGAAAAATTAAAATTATAATAGCTTAGCTATGTGGTCAATAGAAAATAAACTTTTATTTCGAAATGAAAGTTTATTTTTTTATAGCTAAGGCTTTTAATAAGTAATCAGAAGATATATAATAGTCTTTAAAATATAATAAGAATAGATTAATTAATATAATTATAGGGAGAAGAAAATGGTAATTAAAAAGTTCAAACGTATACTTGTTGCCAATCGTGGTGAAATTGCAATCCGTGTTTTTAGAGCTTGTAGAGAGTTGGGAATTCGTTCGGTAGCAATATATTCTAAAGAAGATAGTCTTTCGCTGTTTAGGACTAAAGCGGATGAAGCATATTTAATAGGGAAAAATAAATCTCCAATTGATGCGTACTTAGATATAGATGAAATAATAAAACTTGCCCTTAATAAGGGAGTGGATGCTATTCACCCAGGATATGGATTTTTATCTGAAAATCCTGAGTTTGCACAAAAATGTGAAGAAGCGGGAATTACTTTTATTGGACCTACTCCTGAAATCATGCAAAAGTTGGGGGATAAGATATCTTCTAAGATAGTTGCTCATGAAGCTGGAGTTGATACTATCCCAGGAGTTGAATCTCCTATAAAATCTGACTCTGAAGCGTTAGAGTTTGCAGAAAAAGCAGGTTATCCTGTGATGATTAAAGCAGCTGCCGGTGGTGGAGGAAGAGGAATGCGTGTTGTAAACAATGAGGAAGAGCTTTTAAATAATTTCCATGAGGCTAAGAGTGAAGCTAAAAAGGCATTTGGAAACGACTCAATGTTTATAGAAAAATATTTAGAAAGACCAAAGCATATAGAAGTTCAAATTTTGGGAGACTTATATGGAAATATAGTTCATCTATATGAAAGAGATTGTTCAATACAAAGAAGACATCAAAAAGTCATAGAGTATACACCGGCTTTTTCACTGCCTAAAGAGCTTAGAGATAAAATATGCGAAGATGCTCTTAAGATTACTAAGAGTTTAGGATATAGATCAGCGGGAACTGTAGAATTTTTAGTAGATAAAAATTACAAACATTATTTTATAGAAGTAAATCCAAGAATACAAGTTGAACACACAGTAACAGAAATGGTTACAGGGATAGATATAATACAGGCTCAAATTTTGATAGCTCAAGGTTATGAACTAGGTAGCCGAGAAATAGATATAAAAGGACAAGAGTCTATTAAATCGAATGGGTATTCAATTCAATGTCGTGTGACAACTGAAGACCCCTTAAATAATTTTGCTCCAGACACTGGGCAGATAACTTTATATAGGTCAAGTTCAGGATTTGGAGTAAGGCTTGATGGGGGGAATGGATTCCAAGGTGCAGTGATAAGTCCGTATTACGACTCTTTATTGGTAAAAGTAATTACTCATGGAAGAAGTTGGAATGATACTGTAAATAAAGCAGTACGTTCAATAAGAGAACTTAAAGTTGGTGGAGTAAAAACAAATATTGGATTTTTATTAAATGTATTGAATACAGAAGAATTTAGAGATGGAAGTTGTGATACAGGATTTATTTCAGATCATCCGGAGTTGTTTGATATTAAACCGAAGTCTGACTCAGAACTACATCTAATGAATTACATTGGAAATATTGTAGTTAATGATAAAAATACATTTGACGTGCCAGTTGTTCCTAAATTTGAAAGAAAAAATTTAGAAGGTACAAAGCAACTACTTGAGCAACTTGGAGCTAAAGGTTTATCTGATTGGGTTTTAAAACAGGATAGATTACTTCTAACAGATACTACAATGAGAGATGCACATCAATCTCTTATGGCAACCAAGATGAGAACAAAAGATATGTTGAAGATTGCTGAAGCCACAAATTATAACATGAAAGAATTATTTAGTGTTGAAATGTGGGGCGGAGCAACTTTTGATGTGGCGTACAGATTTTTACACGAAGACCCATGGAAGAGATTGGAACTTTTACGTGGGAAAATGCCTAATTTATTGATGCAAATGTTAATTCGCGGAAATAATACAGTAGGATATAAAAACTATCCTGACAATGTAGTTAAGAAATTTATCAGAGAGTCTGCTGAGACAGGAGTGGATGTGTTCCGTATCTTCGATTCACTTAACTGGCTGGACGGCATGAGACTTGCTATAGATGAAACTCTTGCAACTGGCAAGCTTGCCGAAGGAACTATGTGTTACACAGGGGATATTTTAGATGAAACTCGTGACAAATATTCTTTAAAGTACTATGTTGATTTGGCAAAAGAAATTGAAAAAACTGGATGTCACATACTTGGAATAAAAGATATGAGCGGTCTTTTAAAACCTTATGCAGCTAAAAAACTTATAAAGGCCTTAAAAGATGAAATTTCTATACCAATTCATCTGCATACCCATGACACAACAGGAAATGGAGTGGCTACAATACTAATGGCTGCTGAAACAGGAGTTGATATAGTAGATACGGCAATTGATTCAATGAGTGGACTAACTTCTCAACCGGCCCTGAATTCTGTTGTAGCGGCTCTTGAAAATACGAACAGAAACACAGGCATAAGTTTGGACAGAGTAAATGAAATATCAAATTATTGGTCAGCTGTAAGACCGGTTTATTCAAACTTTGAATCTGAACTAAAGAGTGGCACTACTGAAATCTATAAATATGAAATTCCTGGTGGACAATATTCAAACTTAAAACCACAAGTTGAAAGTTTTGGGTTGGGACATAAATTTAATGAAGTTAAAGAAATGTATAGAGAAGTGAACCAAATGGTTGGAGATATTATAAAAGTTACTCCATCATCAAAAATGGTTGGAGATATGTCAATTTTTATGGTTCAAAACAATCTAACCCCGGAAAATATTTATGAAAAAGGAGCAAATTTAGATTATCCGGATTCAGTAGTCACTTATTTCAAGGGAATGATGGGCCAACCTTATGGAGGATTTCCTGAGAAACTACAAAAGATAGTTTTAAAAGATGAAGAGGCAATTACTGTAAGACCAGGTCTGTTATTAGAAGACGAAGATTACGAAAAAGATAGGGAAGAGTTAAAGAAGATATTTAGAAGAGAACCAACTGAAAAAGATTTAATATCCTACTCTCTATATCCTAAAGTTTTTAAGGAGTATGCAAAACATTTTGATGAGTATAAACAACTTTGGAGAATGGGGTCAGATGTATTTTTCCATGGACTAATGGAAGGTGAGACTGCAGAAATATCTGTTGATGAAGGTAAGAATTTAATAGTAACTCTTGTTGAAATTGGAAAAATAAAAGAAGATGGAAGGTGTAGCTTAACATTCGAAATAAATGGATTACGTCGCTCTATAGAAATAGAAGATAAGACGAAAAGATCAAATACAAGTGTGAAATCTGAAGAGATTAGAATGGCAGCTGATGAAGATAATTCTGAAGTTGGTTCATCAATTCCCGGGACAATAGTTAAAATCCTAGTAAGAGAAGATGAAACAGTAAGAGAATCTCAACCGTTAATGGTTGTGGAAGCTATGAAGATGGAAACCAATATAAATGCAACTAAAAGCGGAAAAATAGGCAAGATTTTAGTGAAAGAAGGCGAAAGTGTAATAAGCGGACAATTAATAGCACTAATCGAAGAAAAATAAATAGAGAGAAAATAGAGGCAGTGTGTAGGAATTTTTTCTATGACACTGCCTTTAGTGTTTTTAAATTATGTGGTTTAAAAAATTTACAATTAAAATAATAATAGAAAGTTGACAGTAAAAACATTTTCATTTAAACTATAAGTAGTTTCACGAAACAATATTAAGTTTTGTATAGTGAAACTTAAAGTATATTTAATATAAAATTTATTTAAAAACCTAGTAGATATAAATAAAGATTATAAATATAATGGTAAGTTTATTATAACAGTTACCAAAAGTATGAAATCGATATCAAAGGAATATTGTGAAAGGGATGCTTATGGATAAAAATATTAATTGGGGAATGATAGGCTGTGGTCAAGTAACGGAAGTAAAAAGTGGACCAGGACTATACAAAGCTGAACACTCAAGATTATATGGAGTTTATGATGTAGACATAATGAAAGCTCAATCTTATGCTAGTAGACATAATATAGAGTTTGTATTTAATAGCATAGATGAGTTGCTAGATAGTGATGCAATAGATATTGTCTATATAGCTACACCTCCAAAATTTCATAAAGAATGTGCTATAAAGGCATTAAATAAAGGCAAACATGTGTATGTAGAAAAGCCTATTTCTTTATCTCATGAAGAGACGATGGAAATATGTAAATTGGCCAATGAGAAAAATTTGAAACTATATGTAGCTTTTTATAGAAGAGGTCAAGAAAAGTATAAACAGATTAAAGAGTTAATAGAGTCTGGAGAGATAGGTAAACTTAGAATGATAAAAGTTACTCAACAACAACCTATAGAAGAAGTTGAAAAAAATAAAGAAACTTTACCTTGGAGGCTTAACAAAGAAATATCGGGAGGTGGTAAATTCATTGATATGGCTTTACATATACTTGATATTATTCAGTATATTGTAGGTGATATATCTGAAATGGATGGAATAGTTGATAATATAGGAAAATATTATGAAGTAGATGATATAGTATTAGCAAATTTCAAATGTAATTCCAAATTATATGGGCAGGTGTATGGCTCAGGTTCATGGTGTTATGTGGCAGATAAAGATGTGGACTTAGTTGAATTGATAGGTGATGAAGGAAGAATTGAATTTGCTGGATTGCCTGGGAATAATTTTACAGTTGAAAAAAACGGAGATAGAAAATGTTATGAATTTGATGTTCCAGAAAATGTAGCGATGCCATATGAACAAGAAGTGGTTTATGAGTTATTAGGAATGGCTAAAAGTTCTGCTAATTTGGAGCAAGCAATAAATTTAGATAAATTTGTTAGTAAAATGTATAACAAGGAGAAATAAATGGAAAATAGAGTTGATTATCATGAAATGGTAGATGTTTTTGTTTCAATACTAGAGAAAAAAGGATTTAGTAAAGAAACAGCACAAATAAGTGGAGAATTATTTGCGCAAAATAGTTTAGATGGAGTATACACACATGGAGTAAATAGATTTCCAAGGGTGATAGACTATATTGAAAAAGGTTATATTGATCCCAATGCAATGCCTAAAATAAAGAATAAAATAGGAAGTTTAGAACAATGGGATGGTAGCTTAGCTATGGGAAATAGCAATGCTAAGTTAGCTATGGATAGAGCTATAGATATATCTGAAGAAAATGGAGTAGGCATAGTTGCAATGTCTAATACTAATCACTGGATGAGAGGGGGAGCATACGGTTGGCAAGCTGCAGATAGAGGTAAAATTGGTATATGTTGGACAAATACTATGCCTAATATGCCTGCGTGGGGAACAATAGGTAACAATATTGGTAATAACCCTTTTATACTATCAGTTCCACGAGAAAATGGAAAACACATAGTAATAGATTGTGCAATGGCTCAATTTTCATATGGAAAACTAGAAGAATATAGATTAAACGACAAAGAATTGCCGATATATGGAGGGTATAATAGTGATTTAGAGTTGACTAAAAACCCTGGGGAAATAGAAGAATCCAAATTAGTTTTACCTATAGGCTTTTGGAAAGGGTCAGGATTATCAATAGTTTTAGATTTAATAGCAGCTATATTGTCAAATGGAAATTCGGTAACAGATATAGGTGAAAAATGTGAAGATGAATATGGACTCAGTCAAATATTTATAGCTATTGACCCTAACAAGGTGATAGGAAATGAAGGAAAAGAGAGAATTATAGATAATGTATTGAAGTCTATAAATGACAGTGAGCAGTTTAATAAGGGAGTTAAAGCTTTTTATCCTGGAGAACTAGAGTATTCTATTAGACAAGAGAATTTAAAAAATGGGATACCTGTAGTGCCTGAAATATGGAGTAGGATAAAAGAAGAGTTAAACAAATAGGAGGAATTATGAAAAAAATACTTAATTTAGCAATATTATTAGTTGTAGGAATTTTGTTAGTTGGATGTAATAATGCAAAAACAGAAAATAAACCTCAAGAGGAAAAAACAGCAAGTGCACAAGAAGTGAAAAAGTTAAGATTAGCACATAATCAAACTTCTCTAGACAATCCATACCAATTTGGATTACAAAAGTTTGCAGAAACATTAAAGGAAGTTTCTGGTGGAAAGATGGAAGCAGAAGTTTTTGCTGGAACTTTGGGAACAAATGAAAATGAATTAGCTATGAAATTATCAACTGATTCAGTTGATGTAGTAGTAGCGTCACCGGGATTTATGTCATCAACAGGTGTAAAAGAATTTGATTTATTATCATTATTATACTTATTTGATAGTTTTGAAGATTGGGAATCAAAAATAGATGGAGAATTTGGTAACAAGATGAAGGATATTATAACTGAAAAAACTAATAACGAATTTAAGGTTATAGGATATTACTCATCAGGAGTTAGAAATTATTATGGTAAAAAACCAATAACAGTACCAGAAGATGTAAAAGGATTAAATATAAGATTACAACAATCTCCAGTACAACAAGAGTTTTGGAAAAATGCAGGAGCAAATCCTATAAATGTTGGTTGGGCGGAACTTTATCAAGCTTTAAATACAGGTACAGCTGATGCGGCAGAAAATGATATGACAAATATGAGTCAACAAGAACACCATAAGACTAAAAATGGTAAATATACATCAACAACAGAACATGACTATACAACAAGGTTACTATTGATGAATGGAAAAAACTATGACAATTTTACAGAGGAAGAAAAAGAATGGATAAATAAAGCTGCTGAAGCATCAGTACTTGAAGAAAGAACAAAAACATATGAAATGTTAGATTTATCTAAAGCAAAAATACTAGAAGATGGTGGAGAAATTAACGAAGTAGATAAAGAAAAATTTAAAGCTATAGCAGTGCCTATACAAGATAAATTTATTGAAGACAATAATTTACAAGAGTTAATAGAACTAATAAGAAAATAAAATTATGAATTTAAGTATGGATAAATACATCCATACTTAAATTTAAATGAAAGGAAAATTATGAAACAATTAACTGGAGCATTAAAAAAATTCAGTTATATCTAGGAGGAGCTAGTACAACTATATTTTTTATAGCAATATTACTTCAAATTATTTCTAGATATACAAAAATAACAGTAGTTTGGACTGGAGAAGTAGCAACTTATTCTTTCATATGGTCAATAATGATGGGAGCTGGATATATGGTTTCAGAAGATAAACACTTTTCATTTGAAATGTTATTAGACAAACTATCTGGTAAAAAGAAAGAATACTTAAATATTTTTATAAAATTAAATATTTTATTTTTTGGAGCAGCAATATTTTATTATGGAGCAATTATAACTAAACAATTTTGGAATTATAGACTTACTTCACTTAATTTTGTAAAAATGGGATATATGTGGATTTCACTGCCGATATTAGGGTTTAGTATAATAGTCTATTCTCTAGAACATATTTTACAGTCTATCAATAACATTAGGGGGAATTGAGATGATACAAGCTCTTTTAGTAGTATTATTTTTATTTTTAATATTTGTAGGAATTCCAATATCATTTGCAATAGGAATAGTTGCGTTGTTTGGAGTTATAATGATACCTGATTTAGGTGGGATAGTAGTATTTATGCGAATGTTTACTGGTATGGATTCGTTTGTTCTATTGGCAATACCGCTGTTTATTTTAGCTGCAAATATAATGAATCAAGGCTTGATTTCTGAAAAGCTAATAAAATTTTGTATTGCACTTGTAGGACATATTAGAGGTGGATTGGCTCATGCAAATATATTGGTATCAATGATTTTTGCTGGTGTTTCAGGTTCTTCTCAAGCAGATACTGCTGGAGTAGGGAAAATATTAATTCCACAAATGGAAAACAATGGCTATGATAAAGCTACATCTGTTGGAGTAACGGCAGCTTCTTCAACATTAGGAAGTATAATTCCTCCAAGTATAACTATGGTTGTGTATGCAGGTATAGCTAATGTTTCAACAAGTGGGTTATTTTTTGTCGGAATTTTACCAGGGATTTTGATAGGATTAATGATGATGGTAGTGGTATATAAACAAGCTACAAAGAAAAATTTTGAACATAGTGAGAAGGTATCATTTAAGGATCAAGTACAATTATTTAAAGAAAGTTTTCCGGCATTACTAACACCAGTTATAATAATAGGTGGAATAGTAACAGGAACATATACTCCAACTGAAGCAGCAGCTTTTGCATCATTATATGCATTAGTTATAGGCCTTTTTTATTATAAAACAATAGTATTAAAAGATTTGCCGGAGATACTAATAGATACATTAAAATTAAGTTGTTTATCACTATTTGCATTATCTACTGCAAACGCATTAGGCGAATTATTGGGATATTATGGAATATCATCTAAGATAGCAACTCTATTTAGTGGGGTAACAGGTGGTTCTACTGTATTTATGATAATGGTAATATTATTTTTCTTATTTATTGGTACATTTATGGATGCGGTACCAGCAATGGTTCTTTTTGTGCCAGTAATATTACCAACAGCTACTGCGATGGGTATAGACCCTATTCATTTAGGTATAGTAATTATAATAACACTTGCTTTAGGATTGGTTACTCCACCGTATGGATTATGTCTTTTGATAGCAGGTTCAATAGCTAATTTATCAATAGAAGAATCTTTTAAAGGAGTATTGCCATACTTTTTAGTATCATTATTAGTGTTGTTATTAATAGCATTCTTACCAGATGTATTTTTAGGTATACCTAAGGCAATAAATCCAAGTATATTTATGTAGTCAATATATTCTATTTACAATAAAAATAAAGGTAGTGTCTCAGTGAAAATAGGCTGAGATACTACCTTTAAGCTATTTCTACAGAAAAGTAAATTTACAGCTATTACTTAAATTAGCAAATAGTAAGCAAATTTATGCATTAGCAACATTAATATAATTATTTAATTAAGCTATATAAGTCTTTAGGATTATCAATAAGTGGGACTAAAACTTCTTCAGTACCAATATTATTGTCTTTAGCTAATTGATAAATCAATCTTAAAATGGAGAAGTCTTCAAGCGCAAATCCAACTGAGTCGAAGATTGTAATATCATCTTCTTTTCTATCAATACGTTTTTGAGATTTTATAACTTCAGCAATTTCAGTTACTTTAAAATCATCTGACATATGTTGAATTTCGCCTTCTATTCTGCTTTGAGGTTCAAATTCTACATAAACATCCCCCATGAATAGAATATCAGATTCTAGTTCTGTCTTTCCTGGGCAATCTCCACCAACGCAGTTTATATGCATTCCCGGCTCTATCATATCTTTTGTAAGTATGATTGAGAATTTCTTGTCTGCTGTAACAGTTGTTACTATATCAACGCCCTTACAAGCTTCTTTTGTATTGCTACATTTAACCACTTTCAAATTTTTGTATTTAGAAAGGTTTGATATAAGTCTATCAGTTGCAGCTTCATCAACATCGTAACAATTTATTTCTTCTATGCCTAGTAATTTGTGGAAAGCTATAGCTTGGAAGTCGCTTTGACATCCATTACCTATAAGAGCCATTTTTTTAGGATTTTCTTTTGCTAAATATTTTGCAGCCATAACTGAGTTAGTTGCAGTTCTTATAGCTGTAAGCAAAGTCATTTCACACAAAAGAAGAGGATATCCACTTGAAACTTCAGCCAATAAGCCTATAGCTACAACAGTAAGTAGATTATCTTTAGGATTGTCCGGATGACCATTTACATATTTGCAAGTAAACGTTTCCTGATTGCCTACAGGCATTAATTCGTTTACGCCAACAGGAGAATGGTGTGTAGGTCTAGGAATTTTTGCAAAATCTTCCCAATTGCCATAGTCTTCTTCTAAATATGGAATAAGTTTTTCCATAATAGATTCAACCCCAACTTCCTTTATGTAGTTGGACATAGTTTCTAAGTCTATATATTTAGTTTTAATCTTCAATTAAATCTCTCCTCTCAATATTTTAATTTTTGTGTTTGACTAAGCTTAATCTTTAAATTAAGAATAACAAAATGTATAATTAATATCAATAGAATTAAACTCTTATGTGAATTTTACATAATTGTGAGTATAAATTGTCTTGTATTTTATTAAATAAAATATAAGATTATTATATAAATTTGTAATTAGCTATCTTAGGGTGTGATAAAGTGAGTAAGTCTTTTGATGAAAAATTTTCATTACAAACAAATCAATGTTCTCCGTATGATGTGACTTCAATATGCTCTTGTAATGTGGAACTTGTTTCAGAACCCACAGATGCCATTTTACATCAGCAATCAAGGTTTTGGATAATACTTGATGGCAAGGCGGAAATCAATATACAAGGCAGAATATATGATGTTGAGAAAAACTCTCTTGTTTTTATTTTGCCATATCAATACACGACAATAATAAAAGTAGAGAAACCATTAGTGTATTGTTTGGTTGTTTTCAATTTTGAATTGTTTAATGAACTTATAAAAATACATATGAATTTTTACAATGAAGACATAAATTTGATTAAACTTATATCAGTTAGTAATATTGTGAATTGTGATGATAAAAAATTTGAGCAGGTAGTTAATATTTTTGAAAAATTAAAAGATGAGTTGGGTACAGAATCATTAAACTTTCAGGTTAAACCTAAAAATAATTTTACAGGAGTATATGTTAGTTCACAAATTTTAGAACTTATATCTTTCTTTTTAAGGCAGACTATGCAAAAGACAAAAAAAGAGTTAGAAAGTGAAGAAAATTATAGTCACATAATCCAATATATCTACATGAATTTAAGGCAAAATATAACTTTAAAAGAGCTTTCTAAAATATTTTTTATGAGTCCTTCGAGTATAAGCAACTATATAATGAAGATGACGGGATATAATTATTCAGATTTAGTTTTTCAAATGAAGATTGCAAGAATACAAAATTTTTTGTTGTATACGGATATGACCTTAGATGAAATTTCAACTTTTTTAAGGTATGCAGATTCATCCTATGTATCAAAAGTATTTAATTCAAAAACAGATATAAATATAAGTGAATATAAGAAAACTTATAAAAAGGTGAATACAATTTGTAAGATAAAGGAAAGTCCTGTTTCATATAAAATTGTTGATTATATATATAACAATTACGATTTAGATTTGAATATAAAAGATGTGGCTGATAAATTTGGCATAAGTGCATTGGAAATAAACTACCATTTAAAGTTTTTGGTGGAGAAGAACTTTAATTGTTTTTTGAATTATGTAAGAGTAAACAAATCAGTGCAAATGTTAATCGATACTGATAAATCTATTACAGAAATATCTGAAGAAGTTGGATATGACAATAGCAGGACATATAATAGAAATTTTAAAAAATATTATCATACAAATCCAAGTGACTTTAGAGAGCGAGTAAAAAATAAAAATTAAATATTTATAAAAGGGAAAAAGGTGTTTAGTCATTATAACTTAATTTGACTAGACACCTTTTATTAATTAAATACAAATCCCATTTGGGCAGATATTATCTCGGCTGAACGCAAGAGATCGTTTTTCAATCCGTATTTCATCTTATCTTTCATACGTTCTGTAGGTCCTGTTATAGATATAGCACCTTCAATTTTTCCGTTTAAGCCATATATAGTAGTACCGACACAGCAAATTCCATCTTCATTTTCTTCATCGTCTAAGGCAATCTTTGTCCTTCTGGTTTCTTCTATTTCAGCTATGAATTTGTCGAAGCTACTATCTTTTGGTATCAAATTAGATTTTATAGAGTTATTAAATATTGAGTAGACTTCTTCGTTAGTCATATTTGAAAGGATTGCCTTACCAACAGACGTATTGACAAGCGGACCGCGGCGACCGATTTTAGAACCCATGGTTATAGGGTTGTCAGCTTCAATTTTATTTATATAGACAACATAAATTCCATCTTGTATTACTAAATGAACAACTTCATTAACTTTCTTACTAAGAAATTCTATTTCATTTTGTGAAACATGCAATAAATCTAAGTTTTGTAATTTAGATGAACCGACATTATACATTTTATAAGTAAGATTGTATTTATTATTTTCATATTGTTCAATATATCCCAATGCCAAAAGAGTGTTTAGAAATCTGTGCACTGTAGATTTATGTAATCCAACTTCATGTGCAAGCTCAGTTAACCCTATTCCATTAGGATATCTAGGGAAACTTTCAAGAATTTTAAAAGCACGTTCAATAGATTGTATTTTTTCTTCCATAATAATCACCTATTTTATTCTAACACTAAGGAATAATTAAATCAAAATTAAAAAAATATATTAATTCCGTTGACAGTAAAAACATTTTCATTTAAACTATATTTAGTTTCATAAAACAGTATAGTGTTTCATAATACGGAATGAAAGGGAAGGTAAAATGTCAAAATTAGAAACTTTAAGTAGAATAAAAGAAATTGGTATTGTAGCTGTAGTTAGAGCGAAAGATGCCAAAGAAGCTATAGAATTTTCTAAGGGTTGTATAGATGGCGGAGTAAATGCTATAGAGATAACATTTACAATACCAAATGCATTAGAAGTGTTTAGAGAATTAAGGGAAGAGTTACCTGAAGAAGTTATTCTTGGAGCAGGGACTGTATTAGACGTTACAACAGCAAGACTTGCAATAATGAATGGAGCGAAATTCATAGTTTCTCCAGCGTTTGACAAGGATGTTGCAGTTTTATGCAATCGATATCAAATACCTTACATTCCGGGGTGTGTAACTCCAACTGAAATAGTTACAGCGCTTGAAATTGGTGTGGATGTTATAAAAGTATTCCCAGGCTCATTGACAGGACATAGCTACATAAAAGCTGTACACGGACCAATGCCATATGTAAACCTAATGCCTACAGGTGGAGTAGATATAGACAATGTACAAGACTGGTTCAAGGCTGGAGTTTTCGCAGTTGGAGTTGGTTCAGCACTTGTAAAGGGAACTAGAGAAGAAATTACTGAAAAATCTAAACAGTATATAGCAAAAATACAAGAGGTGAGAAAATGATTAAAGTAGTGACACTTGGAGAAATAATGTTAAGACTTTCAACACCGGGATTTGAAAGATTTGTGCAAGCAGAGAGCTTTGACGCTATATATGGTGGAGGAGAAGCAAACGTAGCAGTTTCACTTGCGAATTATGGATTTGATACACACTTTGTTTCGAAATTACCAAAGCATGAAATTGGACAATCTGCAGTGAATGCTCTAAGAAGATATGGAGTTAACACTGACTATATAGTTAGAGGCGGAGATAGAGTAGGAATTTACTATTCAGAAACAGGCGCATCAGCGAGACCTTCAAAAGTAATTTATGATAGAGCTAAGAGTGCCATAGCAGAAGCCAAAGTAGAAGATTTTGACTTTGAAGAAATATTTAAAGATTGTAAATGGTTTCATACATCAGGTATAACACCGGCTATATCTAAAAATGGAGCAGAGATAACAAAAGCAGCTATGAAAGCGGCTAAAGCAGCCGGAGCAACCCTGAGTATAGACTTAAACTATAGAAAGAAGCTGTGGACTCCTAAACAAGCTCAATCAGTAATGAGAGAGCTTATGGAATATGTAGATGTATGTATAGGAAATGAAGAAGATGCATCTCTATGCTTAGGATTCACTCCAAAGGGATTGGATGTAAACAGTGGTAAATTGGATGTGTCATCATACGAAACTATATTCAAAGAAATGATGGAAGAGTTTGGTTTTAAGTATGTAGTTAGTTCTTTGAGAGAATCTTATTCAGCATCAGACAATGGATGGAGTGCTGCAATATATGATGGAAAAGAATTCTACCACTCAAGAAAATACGACGTGAGAATTGTAGACAGAGTAGGTGGAGGAGATTCATTCGCAGCAGGACTTATAACAGGCTTATTGGATGGAAAATCAACTAAGGAAGCATTAGAATTTGCTGTTGCAGCATCAGCGCTTAAACACACTATAAAGGGTGACTTTAACATGATGTCAAGAGAAGAAGTTGAAACTCTTGTTGGAGGAGATGCTTCAGGAAGGGTTCAAAGATAAGAGAACAAAAATCAATTTGATAATTTTACATTTTTAGAAAAATGAAAATTATAAATAAAAAGCAATCATAGGAGGCGTAAAAATGAAAAAAATCGGTTTATTACTAATGAGTTTATTAATGGTAATGTCATTAGTAGCATGTGCAAAAGAAAAAGACAGTGCAGGAAAAGCGGAAGTAACAGCTGAAAAACCTATAGTTTGGAAATTGAGTGATATCGTAACAGAAGATCACAACTGGAATGTGGGAGCTAAAGAATTCAAGAAATTAGTTGAAGAAAAAACTGGCGGAAGATTAGTTATCGACATCTATCCAAACTCAGAATTAGGTTCTGAAATGGAAGCTTTAAACGGTATCTTATCAGGTACAGTTGATATGACAATCACTGGTGAATCTATGTCGAACTGGGCACCATTAGCAGACTTAATGGCAGCTCCATACGCATATAAGAATGAAGCTCACATTCAAAAGGTTTTAGAATCTGAAAGCGGACAAAAAATTAAAACTCAAATTGAAGAAGCCGGATTCAAACCTTTAATGTATCAACTAAGATCACCTCGTAACTTAACTTCTAACAAGCCAATTACAACCCCGGAAGAAGCAAGAGGAATCAAACTAAGATTATCTAACACACCTCTTGCAATTAAATGTTGGGAAGCTGTAGGAGCTAACGTAAATGTTATGGCTCTAAACGAAGTGTTCACAGCTTTAAACCAAGGTGTTATTGAAGCTCAAGAAAACCCATATGATATGATTTACAACTCAAGTTTCTATGAAGTTCAAAAATATGCAAATGAAACTGAACACGTTGTAGGCTACTTATTCTTTGCTGTAGGCACTAAACAATTCAACGACCTACCGGAAGATATGCAAGCTCAAGTTACAGAAGCTGCAGCAGAAGCTCAAGAATTTATAAACGAACTTTATTTCGCAACTAAAGATGAATATAAACAAAAATTAATCGAAGCTGGTATGGAAATAAATGAAAATGTAAATAAAGAAGAATTTAGAAAAGCAATGGAACCAGCAATAAAAGGATACTTGGATCCTACTGCATATGAAGTTTATCAAGAAATTGTTAAATTAGGAGAATCCATGTAAATAGGTGTATTAGGGAAAACAGCATTGCTGTTTTCTTTAGTATTTTAGGAGGAAATAAAATGAAAAAAATAGACAAATATATTGATTTATTATTGTCTGTAAGTAGCACTATTTGCTATTTTTGTCTAATTATAGTTGTATTGATGCAAATTGCAGCTAGATATATGCCTTCCTTAACTTTGAGTTGGACGGAAGAGCTATCAAGATTTTTCTTTGTTTTTATAATTAGTTTTGGAGCCCCTTTATCATATAAATACAAATCTTATGCAGATGTAGATTTAATTTACGACAAATTTAATGAAAAAACTAAAAATGTAATGGATATAACAGGAAATATCTGTGTGTTTATTTTTACGGTTGTTGTTTTAATAAGCGGTTGGAGATTTATGCTGATAGGTAAAAGATCAGTTTCTCCAGCGCTACAATGGCCTATGTATATTCACCATTCAACAATAATATTGTTTGCAATAGGGACTATATTTTATAGTGTTTTTAATTTTATCAAGACATTTACTAAATCAGAAAATACTGAAGATGTGAAGGAAGTGAAGTAATATGGATAGTATTTTAATAATGTTTGCAGTTTTTATATTTTTATTATTTATAAAAGTTCCGATAGCATTTTCATTAGGTGTGTCGGCACTGGTTTACTTAGTCCTTGAAGGTATACCTTTTAATATAGTTGCTGAAAAGATGTATGCCGGAATGGATTCTTTTACAATGGTATGTATTCCGTCATTTATATTAGCGGGTAATTTGATGAATACCGGTGGTATAACAAAGAGAATAGTAGCTTTTTGTAATGTATTTGTAGGGCATGTAAGAGGAGCATTAGCATATATAAATATCCTAGCTTCTGTTTTATTTGCAGGCATATCAGGGACGGCTTTAGCTGATGTCGCTTCCCTTGGTTCCATGTTAATTCCGGCAATGGAAGATGAGGGATATGATACTGACTTTGCAGTAGCTATAACAGCATCTACATCTGTTGTAGGGCCCATAATACCTCCGTCAGTGCCAATGGTTATAGCGGGAACTCTAACTAACTTATCAATAGCTAAGTTGTTTGTTGGTGGAATTTTACCGGGGATATTGTTGGGGATAGGTTTTATACTTCCAACTTATATAATTTCAAAAAGAAGAAATTATCCAAAGCATCAAAAAGTAGATTTTGCTAAGAAAATAGCTATAATAAAAGACGTTATTTGGGCGTTATTGATGCCGGTTATATTAATGGTTGGAATACTTAGCGGTATTTTCACTCCAACAGAGGCTTCTATAGTAACTGTACTATATGCATTTATAGTTGGGATTTTCGTGTATAGAGAAATCAAAATTAAAGATATTAAAAATATATTTAAAGAAACTATTATTGCTTCAGGTTCTGTAATTATATTGGTTGGAATAGCAAATTTATTCGCTTGGATTTTAACCAGCCAAAGAGTTCCTCAAACAATAGCTTCAGGTATTCTTGGAATTACTGATAACAAAATAATGGTAATATTAATTATGAACATTGTATTATTGTTTACTGGCATGTTTATGGAGTCAATAGCTGCCATAATAATAATGATTCCGGTACTTTTACCTGTTGCAACTCAAGTTGGAATGGATCCTATCCATTTTTCAATAATGGCTATTTTGAATTTGATGATAGGTTTAGTAACACCTCCGGTAGGGTTGTGTTTGACAACGGCTGCGCAAATAGGAAAGATTCCAACCGGGAAAGCAATTAAAGCTAATACACCATTTTTAATAGTTTTAGGGATTGTTTTGTTGTTAGTGTCTTATGTACCTAGCATAACAACTCTACTACCAAGTTTAATGAAATAATTTAAGGAGAAAAAATGAAAGCTATACAAATAAAAAAACCATATGAAATAGAAATGATAGAACTAGAAACACCTAAAATTACTAAGCCGGAGCAGGTTTTAGTTAAAGTTAGAGCTTTTGGAATTTGCGGTTCTGATGTTGGAATTTACAAAGGAGCTAATCCATTTGCAACATACCCGAGAATTATTGGACATGAAGTTAGTGGCGAAATAATAGAGATAGGAGAAAAAGTTGATTCTTTAAAAGTTGGGGATAAGGTAGTGCTTGAACCAATTGAATTTTGTGGAGAATGTTATGCTTGTACTCACGGCAGACACAATGTATGCAAGAGTTTAGAGGTTTATGGAGTACACAGAGATGGTGGATTTTGTGAATACATGGTAACAGATCAGTCAAAGTGGCATAAAGTTGATGATTCTTTAACTTTTGCTCAAGCTGCTGTAGCAGAACCTTTTACTATAGGAGAACAATGTAATAGTAGAGCAAGTGTTCAAGAAGGAGATTGGGTTCTGATAACAGGAGCGGGTCCTATGGGGATTTTAGCACATGAAGTTGCTAAGATGAGAGGTGCTAATGTAATTGTATCAGAGATTAATCCTAAGAGAGTAAAAGCAGCAAGAGAAATGGGAATTGAAAATATAGTTAATCCATCAATAGATAATTTAGGAGAAGTTATAGATGAACTGACACATGGGGAAGGAATAAATGTGTTTTTTGATGGCACAGGAGTGCAGTCTGTTATAGAGGAAGGAATTGGGTATCTTTCACCGGCAGCTAGATTTGTACCTCTTGCATTTGGAGATAAAGATATTCCATTGAATTATAAAACTCTAAATAAAAAAGAAATAGGTGTTTTAGGAACAAGGTTACAATATGAAAAATTTGATAATGTAGTTTCATATCTTCATGAGAAAACAGATTTAATTGATAAGTATGTAACGCATATATTTCCTGCTGAAAATTATAAAGAAGCATTTGAAACATTTATGGATCCGGATACAGATGCAATAAAAGTAGTGTTGACATTTGATTGATATAACTTGATAAATATATGTAGTTTTGGAAAATGAAGTTTAAATTTGTGTGAGGATTTAAAATGAAGCTTAAAATACAAGAATTAAAAAATTTAGAGAAGTATTTTACTAATGTCAACTATGATATAGAAAAGTTAAGAAAAGATTCTTTGGTTGACCCTAAGTGGTTGGCATTTGGTTCAGGAAATATTTTTAGAGGATATATTGCCAGAATAAATCAAGACATGTTAAATAAGGGAATCTATGATAGAGGAATATCTGTAGTTGAAAGTTTTGATGATGAGATAATAGAAAAAATATATAAACCATTTAATAACTTAGCAATTTCTGTGACCTTAGATAAGGATGGAAAATTTAATGAAGATCTTATAGCAAACTTGGCCGAAGCGCTTATACTTCAAAATGGTAAACAAAGAATAGAAGAGATAGCATTAAACAAAAATTTGCAAATTATATCTTTTACAATTACAGAAAAAGGATATGTAATTAACAAGTCTAATGGAGAATTTATAGAAGTAGTCAAAAATGACATAGAAAATGACATTGAAGAAGCAAAACATCTTATGAGCTATGTAACTTATCTTTTGTATTTGAGATATAAAAATTCTAATAGTCCTATAACTTTACTTAGTTTAGACAATTGTTCAAAAAATGGAGATAAGCTGAAAGTTGCTGTAAGTTCTATTGCTAAAGAATGGAATAAACGTGGCAAAGTAGAAGATGAGTTTATAACGTATATAGAAGATAGAGTCTCATATCCATGGAGTATGATAGATAAAATAACTCCAAGGCCGGCTGAAGAGATAGAGAAATATTTGCAAAGTAAAAGTTTTGAGAATATGGATATAGTAGTAACTTCTAAGAAAACATATATAGCGCCGTTTGTAAATTCTGAAGAATCTGAGTATTTAGTGATTGAAGATGACTTTAAAAATGGAAGACCTTCATTTGAAAAAGTAGGTGTTTATATGAGTGATAGAGAAACTGTAAACAAGGTTGAAACGATGAAAGTTACTACTTGTTTAAATCCACTTCATACAACACTAGCTGTCTACGGTTGTATATTAGGATACACAAGTATATCGGATGAGATGAAAGATGAGCAACTTAGAAAACTAATAGAAAAAATAGGATATGAAGAAGCTCTTCCGGTTGTAGTAGACCCGAAAATATTAGATCCAAAAGCATTTATTGACGAAGTAATAAATGAAAGGTTTCCAAATAAATATATTCCGGATACACCACAAAGAATAGCAACCGATACATCACAAAAAATTCCTATCAGATTTGGAGAAACAATTAAAAAATATGTAGAAGATGATACTAAGTCTGTAGAAGATTTAAAATATATTCCATTGGCTATTGCAGGATGGCTTAGATATTTGATAGGACAAGATGACAATGGAAATGAATTTGAACTTTCCCCTGATCCTATGATGAAAGTTTTAAAGGACTCTGTAGAAGATTTATGTATAGGTAAATTTGAAAAGACTGATAAATTAATAAATTTGCTTAAAGATAAAATGATTTTTGGAGTGGATTTGGTAGACTTAAATATGGATACTATAATTTTAAAGTACTTAGAAGAAATGTTAGTTGAAAAAGGTGCAGTCAGAGAGACTCTTAAAAAATATTTGTAGGTGAAAAAATGAAGATGACTTTTAGATGGTATGGAGATTCAGATCCTATACCTTTAGAATATATAAAACAAATTCCTGGTTGTTCAGGGATAATGGTTATGATGGACAATTTTGAAGCAGGGGAAGTTTGGGATAAAGATGTTTTTAAATCTTTAGTTGAAAAAGTTAATAGTGTAGGATTAGAAGTCGAAGTTATAGAAAGTATTAATGTGCATGAAGATATAAAGATGGGTCTGGATACTAGAGATAAGTATATAGAAAACTACAAAAAATCTATCAAAAATGTTGCTGAGTGCGGAGTTAAAGTAATAGTATATAACTTTATGCCGGTATTCGATTGGTTAAAAACTGACTTGGGAAAAGTCTTATTTGACGGTTCTAACACACTATCATATGACGAAAAAGACCTTGAAGGGTTAACTCCTCAGCAGTTAGTAGAAAATACTTTAAAAAATGCAAATGGGTTTTCACTTCCGGGCTGGGAACCGGAAAGGTTACAGGAGTTAAACCGAGTTTTAGAAATTTATAAAGATATTGATGAATCAAAGCTTTTAGAAAATTATAAATATTTTTTAGAAGGTATAATACCAACTTGTGAGAAATATGGAGTTAAAATGGCTGTACATCCAGATGATCCGGCTTGGCCTGTGTTTGGAATTCCTAGAATAACGCATACACCGGAACAGTTAGAAAAAATTGTTAATTTGGTGGATTCTCCATCAAATACGCTATGTATATGTACGGGTTCTCTAGGTTCGAATCCGAATAATAACTTACCTGAAATTATAAGAGAATTTGGGAAAAGAGACAAAATAGGCTGTGCACATGTTAGGAATATAAAATTTTTGGGAGATAGAAATTTTTATGAGTCAGCACATTTGAGTTCAGCGGGTAGTTTAGATATGTTTGAAATAATGAAAGCTTTTCATGATATAGATTTTGATGGGTATATAAGACCGGACCATGGAAGAATGATTTGGGGAGAAAAAGGCAGAGCCGGTTATGGATTATATGATAGAGCTTTAGGTGTTACCTATTTAAATGGAATGTGGGAAGCATTGGAGAAATTAAATAAATAATGATATGCCCTTAGAGCTACGATTTAAAATGTAGATTTAAGGGCATAATTATAGCAAGATTAAATCAAAAAGGAGTTAGTTATGGAAGATTTTATATTTTACAATCCGACAAAAATATTGTTTGGTAGAGAGCAATTAAATAATTTGGCTAAAGAAATAAGAAAGTATGGTTCAAAGGTTCTACTCGCTTATGGGGGAGGAAGCATTAAGAAGAATGGAATCTATGACAATGTGGTAAGAGTTCTTAAAGAAGGGAATATAGAATTTTTCGAATTATCAGGGATTGAGCCAAACCCAAGAGTTGATTCTGCAAGAGAAGGAGCTAAAATAATAAAAGAAAATGACATAGATTTTGTGCTTGCAGTTGGCGGGGGTTCTGTAGTAGATTGTTCTAAGTTAATAGTTGCAGCTGCTAAGACTGATGCTGATGCGTGGGACATAGTGATTAAAAAGCACAAAGTAAGGGAGGCATTACCACTGGGCGTTGTTTTGACACTTTCTGCAACGGGTTCTGAAATGGATGCAGGGTCTGTTATAACAAATCTTGAAACTAGAGAAAAGCTTGATTGGGGAAGTGCGTTAGTAAGACCCAAGTTTTCAATTTTAAATCCTGAACACACATATTCTGTAAATAAATGGCATACTGCCGCTGGAGTTGCGGACATCATGAGTCATACAATGGAAAATTATTTTACAACATATGACGATTGTTATTTACAAGATAGTTTTGCTGAAGGGATTTTAAAAACTTGTGTTAAGTATGCAAAAATTGCCATGGAAGACCCTCAAAATTATGAGGCGAGAGCAAATTTAATGTGGACAAACACTTGGGCAATTAATGGCTTATTGGAGTCAGGGAAGGTTACTGACTGGAGCGTTCATGCTATGGAACATGAGTTGTCAGCTTATTATGACATAACTCACGGTGTGGGGCTTGCAATTTTAACTCCAAGATGGCTTGAACATATTTTAAATGACAATACAAAATTAAAGGTGGCAAGATTTGCCAGAGAAGTTTTTGCGATAGATGGAGAAGATGAAATGGAAGTTGCTAAAAAAGGTATAGCGGCTTTACATGATTTCTTTGTTGGACTTGGGATTCCAATGACTTTGAGAGAAGTTGGCATAGATGATGAACACTTAAAAGAAATGGCAGAAAATACAATTAAACATGTTGGCGGACCTATAGACGGATTTCAACAGTTAAATGTTGAAGATGTGCTTGAGATTTACAAGAAATCACTATAAAATGTATTTAAAAGAATTAGTATTAGATTATAAAGTAGTAGCGAAAGCTACTATTTTTTTGGAGATTTTATGATTATTATAAAAAATATAAGTTTACAGAGTGATGACTCGGGGAAATTGTATCAAAAGCTTAAAAAGATTTTGAAAAGAGATAATTTCAATTGGGAAATTTATCGAAAGTCAATTGATGCAAGAAAAGGCATAAGTTATAACTTTCAAGTTTTGGTTGATGTTGAGATTTCTGATGGAGAACTTGGCAAAATAAAAGGCGCTGAAAGATACAGTGAGGAAAATTTCGAGATACAAGTAAAAAATCCGCCTAAGAAAGTTGCTATAGTAGGAAGCGGACCGGCAGGTTTATTTTGTGCGTATATTTTGAGCAGCTATGGAGTAAAGGTAAATGTCTACGAGCAAGGTGAACCCGTTGAAGATAGAATTAAAGCTATTGAAAAATATTTAGAGACCGGGGAACTAAATGTAAATTCAAATATTCAATTTGGAGAAGGTGGAGCAGGTACATTTTCTGATGGAAAACTTACAGCAAGGTCTAAAGATAAGAGGGTCAGAGAAGTACTAAAGATTTTTAGAGAACATGGTGCACCAAAAGAGATAATGTATGACTCTAAACCCCATATAGGAACAGATATTTTACAAAATGTAATAATCTCTATGAGGGAGAAGATAAAAGAAAATGGCGGAGAATACCACTTTTCCCATAAGTTTCAAGATATGGAG
>NZ_JAXDSS010000088.1:0-2187 GCF_034090345.1 Peptoniphilus sp.
TATAACTTCCAATAAGTTCATCCATATTAGCAGAAACTAAATAATCACTTTTATCATCTGCATCAGCTTTAATCTCTTTAGCTTTATTCAATAGATGTTTGTAATCTTCCTTTAATACTTCAAATATCTTTTTAACATCATTTTGGAATTCTCCTTCCGATTCTTCTATTTCAGCATTTTCCAAAAATTGTTTCATGTTTGATACCGGTTTTCCATTTATCATCAGAATTAATTCTCCAATACTATCTATTTGAGGTAAAATTCTATTGTACATTTCTTCTAGTTGTCCATGAACTTGGAAAAAGTTAAGTCCTGAAACATACCAATGAAAGTTTTGTAACTTGTGATAAAATACGATCAGATCTGACAATAAAACATTTAATTTATTTTCCATAATTTTCTCCTTTATTTTATAAATCTTTTCCTTTTTTATATTGCTTCTTTATAATTGATATTATATGATACAAAAGGACTACTAAATAGTATTTTATAACTAAAAAATAATAATATATGATCATTTGTAAAGGATTTATAGAAAATGAAAATAACTGATATAGAAATACCTTTTTATATAGAAGAAAATACTTGCTCTACCAAAAATAAAAATGAAGAATTAGCCCACTGGCACAATTCCATAGAGATAATAAAAGTTATAGAAGGTAAATTCACCTGTCAAGTCAACGGTAAAAATCTTGAGGCTCAAGCTGGTGATGTATGCGTGATAAATCGCAGAAAAATTCACCGAATATTAAACGATAGCTCATTAAAAATTTGCAAAAAGAAAACTTTTATCTTCAACCCGGATATACTCTTTAAAGATGAAACTATGTACAAAAAATATATGCTCCCTATGCTCTCTGATAACGGCTTTTCTCACATGAGATTCAGATATAAAAGTTCACTATCTAAAGAAATACTAAATCTCATAAATGAAATTGAAGAGATTTACAATTCAAAACCACTTGGCTATGAAATGGAGATAACCTCAATTATGATTATGATACTGCGCAGACTATATATTGCCTATCAAACATCAAACGAAACTATAAAGGACCGAGAAAATCCAAATATACAAATACAACGTAAAATGTCTGGATTTATTTACGAAAATTTTGGTTCAAAAATCTCTCTTGATGATATTGCAAATTCCGGCTCAGTAAGTAAAAGTACTTGCATGAGAATTTTTAAAGAATACACCGGTAAGTCACCTATAGAATTTTTAAATAGTTATAGATTGGAACGTAGCGCTCAAATGCTTGAAGAGACTTCCGCTCTTATAACAGAAATATCACTAGAATGTGGATTTTCTCAACAAAGCTATTATAATAAACTATTTCTAAAAGAATACGGTTTAACCCCTAAAAATTATCGTAAACTCTTCCGTACTTTATAACTTTTTTAAATTTAATACCTACTAAAAAAGGCTGAGGCAAAATGGTCAAAAAGAAAAACAGCTACCTTGAAATGAGTAAGCCTTTTCTTGAATTTGAGCTATTTTAAAACAGCCTAATTTTTTTATACTAATCCCTTTATTAAACACATTTCTAACAAAAACATTATCTAATACTTATTTGATTTAATTTAAATAAATTACATAATTCATAGAAATACTGTGATGTGAGTTATAAAATTTTTTAAAATGTTAACCTTTTATAAATTTTCTTAAATAGTATATAGAAAATATGAAATTTAAACAATCTTTCTTCCTACAAAAATAAACCAAAGCATTTTATAAGCCATCTTCACGTTTTTCAGTCTTCTCTTCAACTATAAGGTCGTGATATATATTTCCTACTATGTTTTTATACCTATTGGCAATCTCTGCTCCTTTACATCCGCAACTTACGGTTCTTCCCGAGATAAGATTGCTATAGTATACATCAGTAGTATTTCCACAATCACAAATACATTTATATTTTTTGTACTTGCCTTTTTTATAAACAGATAGTACTTTTAGTTTTCCAAATTTTTTTCCTACAAGTTTTTCTTTTTTATTTATTTCTTTTGCTTTGTTTGATGTCATATCTACAAAAATTTTCTTTTTTCATACTAATATCCGTTAAACAATAGATACAATTGTGTGATTTAATGTAGTATAATAATATTATGAAAGATATACAAAAACAAATTCAAGAATTAGAAGTAGAACTCAAAAAAACTAATAACAAAAGAGAATATATAAGGATT
>NZ_JAXDSS010000062.1:0-25578 GCF_034090345.1 Peptoniphilus sp.
TCCTTATATATTCTCTTTTGTTATTAGTTTTTTTGAGTTCTACTTCTAATTCTTGAATCTGTTTTTGTATATCTTTCATAATATTATTATACTACATTAAATCACACAATTGTATCTATTGTTTAACGGATATTAGTATTAAAACATAAAGAAAATAGCAGTGCTGAGTTAATTTCAACACTGCTATTTTTTTAAATTCTCTTTCTCTTTTTTATTTTATTTAAACTGAAAAGTATCAACATACCAATTACAGCATTTATAACTATTGCTCCACCCGGTTTTACATCGAACCAATAGGACATACAAATTCCAAAGAACATATATATCACTCCGAGTAAGATACTTAGTTTTAATGTTTGTTTGTAAGACCTACATATTAATAGAGACGTTGCAACCGGCAACACAAGTAGTGAAGCAACAAGTAGTGCGCCGACTATTTTACAGGCAAGAGCAACTGTTATGGCTGTAAGTAGTGTAAATACATTGTTGATAAGTTTTATATTTACCCCTGAAAGTCTTGCAAGGTTTAAATCAATTGAGATATCGAGTAGTGCTCCATAATAAATTACTGAAAATGCAACAACTATTATAAAGACAATGCTCACATTTATAAGGTCGATAGTTGTAACTGATGAGATACTACCGAAAAGGTAGGATTCAAAAGTATTTCCGCCGGGGGCGAAGTTTGAAAGCAAAGCAGCTAAACCGAGACCCGTGCTCATGATTACAGCTGTTGCCATATCTCCATACTGCGGAAACTTCTTTCTTATTTTTTCAATTGAAAAAGCTGAAACTATACAAGCTATAATAGCTCCGATAACAGGGTCAAATCCCATTATAAGTCCAACTGCGACACCTGCTAAAGAAGTGTGAGACAGTGCATCTCCAACCATTGAAGTCTTTCTATTAACCATCACAACTCCAATTAAAGGAATCATGATTGAAAGCATAAAGCCGGCGATTAAGGCTTTTCTCATAAAATCATAAGCTAACATACTGAACCTCCTTTAAGATTGAAAATTTCATATTCTTTTAAATTTTCTTCAATAAATTCCATTTCATGAGTTACCAACATAATAGTGATGTTGTCTTTTTGCATTGAAGAGAGAATATTTATAAATTGCTCTTTACTTTTAACGTCAATTCCTGCTGTCGGCTCATCTAAGATTAAGAGTTCAGGATTATTTATCAAAGCTCTTGCTATCATGGCTCTCTGTTTTAATCCCCCGGATAGTTCATTTAGGGGAGTGTTTATTTGTTTTTCAAGTCCCATCTTGATTAGTATTTCTTTAGCTCTTCTAAGTTGTTCATCTTTTGGAATTTTAACTTTTCCAAAATCTCGATACAAATTTAAAACCACTAGTTCAAGGCAGGTAACAGGGAAAGCCATCTGGTTTGTTACTTGTATTTGAGGTACATAACCTATCTTTTCAAAGTTTTTAAATTTAGATATGTCCTCTCCAAAAAGTTTTATACTTCCTGAATTGACTTTTAATTCTCCCAAGATTAGTTTTAGTAGGGTTGATTTACCTGAGCCGTTCTCTCCTAGAATTATATTTAATCCACCATCTTTAATGTTTAAATTTAAATTATTTAGGACAATGTCATGTCCGTAAGAAAAAGAAAGATTTTTTATTTCTACGATATTCAAAATTTCCTCCTTATTTTATTTAACAGCTTCATATATTTTTTCAAGATTCATTCTCATAAGAGATACATAATCTTTATTTTCCATATTTTCGATATTAGAAGCGAACTCCATTGAAACAAGACCTTCTGCCTTTCCATGTATTTCTTCTGCAAGGGACTTGGCACTCTTTGAATCGCCACCATATTCATAAAAAATTGTGTCTATTCCATAAGTGTTTGCAAAATTAATTGCAGTTCTTATAGTCTTTAAACTTGGAGACTCAGAACTTACTAAATCTGATAATGCAAATTGAACCAGGTCGAAGTCTCTTGCAATATATCCATAAGCATTGTGTGCAGTCAGGAAGTGGTCATTTTTCTTATTTTTAAATTTTTCCTTAAATTCAAACTCTAAGTCGGTTAGAGCATCTATGGATTTTAGTTTATTTTTCTTATACAATCTTTGATTTTCAGGATATTTTTCAGATAATTTATCAAAAATAGCATTTAAATATTTTTTTGCGTTTACAACCGACATCCAAGAATGCGGGTCATAAGTGATTTTATCCAGTGATGAACTTGAACCGGCAAGTACAACTTCTTCGTTTATTTTTTCATTATTTGAGTTCAATAGATCATAAGACAATATATTTTCCGAAATACGGTCCGATACAAATACCCAGTCACCATCAGTTGGCAACTTATAAGTTACAAGTCCACTCTCATGGCCCATTTCAATAGTGTAGACTTTAGAATCTTCAATGTTGATTTGTGACCTTTGATGAACTATTTCACCTTTCTGTTCCATAATTTTTTTACCTTTTTTTATTAATTCAGCATTTGTTTCATTGCCTTTTTTGAAAAAAGCTACACGCATATTATTTTCGTGAGTGTGTCCAAATTCAATCCTGTATTCTTGTCCGGCTTGCATTTGAGCATGTCCCATATATTGAAAATCTCCCATAGCAGCAGCTCCCTTGTAAGTTATCAAATTAACAGACTCTGAAAGCACCAATACATCTAAATCAGGTAGATTTTCAGAGACTTGATCTATCCATTTTTCCATATTAGCACCATTTACAATAAGCAAATCAGCGTTGGCAAGCTCTCTCATATTTTTAGGACTAGGTTCCCAAAAATGAGGGTCTTTATCTAACGGCATAAAAGATTTAATTTCTACAGTGTCGCCTGCAACTTGACTAACAAGTTCGTGAATAGGATAAAAAGAGGTGTAGACAACAGGTCTGTCATCTTTCACCTCTTTTTTTGAACATCCACTAATTATTAAAAGACAAATTACAAAACAGAAACTAAGCAGTTTCTTTTTCATAATACCTCCTAAAATTATTCAGTTATTTCTTCGATGATTTGGTCCATAGTTGAATTTGGTTTTACAAAAGTAGGGAACCAATCATCCATAGCTAAAAGTTCTTCAGCATTGTTACCATATCTCATATGGAAGTGAGTCAATTCTTCTTCACCGTGAACTTCCATTAGTAGAAGTACAGGATATTTTGCTCCTTCAGATTCGAAAGTGTACCATGTAAGTTCGTGAGAACCATGTTGAGTTTTGTGTTCATCAGTTAGTTTGTATTCAGCAGATGCAACTTCTTTTCCGCCTTTATCTTCAAAGCCATCTAAGAAAGTAATAGTATCGCCTTTAACTACCATACCGTTAAACTCACAATTTCTTCTTTCAAGTAATTTAGTTTTTGCTTCTTCAGCAGTTATACCATCTCTCTTTGCAACTTCTTCAAAAGCTGGCTGAACAGCCGGATCATCTAAATATGCTCCAAAGTTGTTCCAAGTTCCTTCCCAATCAGCTAAAGTTACCTTAGCATCAGCAGTTTCTGCCTTAGCATCTTTATTCATATTAGCGTTTTGAACCGCAGCGTTAGCAGGGGCATTATTAGCTGGCGCCTCTTTCTTTTGACAACCTACAGCTAACATAGACATACACATAGCTGTAGTTACAGCTAACATTTTTAAATTTTTCATAAAATCCTCCTTGACTTATTTTTAATAAGGTACTTTGTATGTAAAATTAAAAATACAAAAGATAACCAATATCATTATTACAAGTATACTATACCACTTTCTAAATAACTGTCAAGGGATAGAGGGAAATAATTTTAAATAAATTATAAAATAAGAAATAAATTAAAAAATAAAGATATGTTTGTTTATTCAAAGAGTGGAGAATATTAATTATATAAATAAAAATGACCACCAGTCCAAACTAGCGGTCATTTCTTTATGTTTTTTATTTTTCAAGATTTTTTTCGATTGTTTTTTCAACGGCTCTTAGGATGTTTTCGTAACCTGTACATCTGCAAAGATGTCCAGCCAACATTTTTCTAAGTTCTGCTCTTGTAAATCTCTTTTTCTTAGCTACAATTTCTGATGATGTTACTATAAATCCTGGTGTACAGAATCCGCATTGTACGGCTGCTTCATCAACAAAGGCTTGTTGGATATCTGAAAGGGTGCCGTCTTTGTTTAGTAATCCTTCTGTTGTCCAAATGTCTTTTCCATCTGCCCATATTGCCATATAGATACAAGAGTTAAAGGCTTCTCCGTCTATAAGAACTGCACACGCTCCACATTCTCCAACTTCACAACCTTTTTTTACTGATGTAAGTCTAAAGTCATTTCTCAACATATCTGTTAGAGAGGCTCTCATATCAACCATCTGAGTAATTCTTTCTCCGTTGATTCTACATCTGATTAGTTTAAATTGTGGTTCGTAGTGTAATACTTGTTCTTCTTTAGGTTCATAAGGTCCGTGTTCTGAATTATGCATTTTGACCTCCTTTATAAGCTTTAAAACATTCTACTAAGCATCTTCTTGAGATTTCTTTTAGGATGTGAACTCTCAAGTCTTTTGAAGCTCTCCAAGAGTCTCTTGGTTTAAGTTCTTTGATTGCTTCTTCGGCAAATGCGTTGATATTTTCTACTGTAAGCGGTTTTCCCTTTAGGAATTTTTCAGCTTCTGGAGTTCTTAGAGGTATTGGTCCTGCAACTCCAAATGCAGCTCTTACATCTTCTACTGTATTTTCGCCTGAGAATTTACAGCTGATTGAACAACCGCTTGTTGCGATATCCATAGCATTTCTCATTGCATATTTAAAGTAGTGTCCATAGTATCCTTCATAGGATTCTTTTTTGATTTTAACAGCTGTAACAAGTTCTGTAGGCTTTAAGTCTACAACACCTGTTTTGATATAAAATTCTGTAATTGGAACTTCACGAACTCCGTTTTCACCCTTGATTTCAACTATTGCGTCCCAAGCGTGTAGTGTTGTAGTTGAGTCAGCTGATGGAACACCATTGCTTATATTACCGCCAACTGTTGCGATATTTCTAAGTTGTGGACCACCGGCAGTGTCTACGGCTTCACCAAGTGTAGGACAGTATTTTTGAATTAGTTCGTTTTGAGTTATGTGGCTAAATGATGTCAAGGCACCAACTCTTAGTGTTCCGTCTTCGTCCATGGATACACCGCGAATTTCGTCGATCATATAGATTGATACTAATTCTTCGCCTGCCATTTTTCCTTCACGAATTTTAATCAATACGTCTGAACCTCCGCCTAGTATTTTTGCTTCAGGATGTTCACGTAAGAGCTCAATAGCCTCATCAACTGTAAAGGCTTCATAAATTTTCTTTATATCGTACATAATTTCCTCCTGCTTAAAGTTCTATTTCTAAATTATCAAGTAGTCCGGCTTCTTTGAATAGTGGATATAGAACGTGTGGGTTCATTGGGCATTGTTTTGCAGCAACTCCTGTTGCGTTTAATATCGCATTTCTAATCGCTGGAGCAGGGGAACAAGTTGGCGGTTCTCCTAATGCTTTAGTTCCATATGGTGAGGTTGGTTCAGCATTTTCAACAAAATAAACTTCTAAATCAGGATGATCCATCGTTGTGGATAACTTGTAATCTAACAGATTGTTGTTAAGTGTTCTGCCTGTTTTTTCGTCATATTTTAGTTCTTCTGAAAGGGCATATCCTATAGCCATTGACATTCCTCCGTGTACTTGAGCTTCTGCAAGTTGAGGATTGATAAGTTTACCGCAGTCGTGAACATTGATTAGTCGTTTTACTGTTGCTTTACATAGGCTTAAGTCTACTTCAACCTCTGCAAATGAACAACCAAATGAGTATGCATTATTTCTTATTTGATATGTTGATTCAGCTGTTATGTGTTCGCTGTTTACAAAACTATATAATTCTGTTGTTGCGAGTTCGGCAAGACTCATTAGAACTCTATTGTCAGATATTCTAACAAGGTTTCCGTCGATTAGGTCTATGTTTTCACGTGTTACACCAAGAAGTTTGTATGCGTGGTCAAATATTTTTTCGCGTAGTATTCTTGCTGTTTTTGTGATTGAAAAACTTGCTATAAATGTTTGTCTTGATGCGTATGCTGCTGTACCAAATGGAGTTATATCAGTGTCTTGGTTTGTCATGATGTGTACGTCTTCAAAATTTACACCGATTGCATCTGCTGCCATTTGTGAGAATGCAGTGTCGGCACCTTGTCCGATTTCTGTTTCGCCAAGCATAAGTTGTACTGAACCGTCTTGGTTTAATACCATACGGCAAGCTGAAGTTTCAAGTGAAATAGGATAAACTGCTGTATTGTACCAGAATACCGCATGACCTATGCCTCGGCGAATATTTCCTGTTTGATTTTTAAATTCTTCTAATTTTTTATCATAGTCTATAGCTTTTTTACCTACTTCAAGACATTCTCTGAATGAATCGTAGTAGTTTTCATTTTTAGAGAATCCATCAACGTATCCTTTAGGCATTAAATTTTTCATACGGAATTCATATGAATCCACTCCAAGCGCTCTTGCTATATCTTCTGTGTGAGATTCTACTGCAAACATAGCTTGTGGGATGCCATATCCACGCATAGCTCCGGCAGTTGGTCTATTTGTGTATACTGTGTAAGCATCACCTTCAACGTTATCGCAAGGATATAGTTGGTGGAAACAGCCAAGGCCTTTTGCTGCGATACTGTGTCCGTGAGAGGCATATGCTCCGTTATTTGCGAAAGCTTCTAATTTACGAGCTGCAAATGTTCCGTCTTTTCTAAGATATGAAACTATGTGCATAGTAATTTTGTGACGTGTACGGTTTGAAACAAAGGTTTCTTCACGAGATGTGTCAAGTTTTACGGGATGTCCGCCAACTTGAGTTGTCAAGAATGCTCCAAGTGGCTCGTAAAGAGCGTCTTGTTTATTTCCGAATCCACCACCGATATATGGTTTGATTAGACGGATTTTACCCCAAGGCACGCCTAATGCTTGACCACAGATACGTCTTACGATGTGTGGTATTTGAGTTGAGGCTACAACTACAATCTTGCCAGATTCTTCGTAAGAGTAAACGATCCCGTTTTCTATGTGAGAGTGTTGCACTACTGGTGTATCGTACCAACCTTCAACTTTTATAAGGCCTTCTTCTTTTATTGCCTCTTGGTAATTACCTCTGTTGTTTTGTGTGTGGTTGATTATATTGTTTGGGAAGTCCTCATGTATTTGAGGAGCTCCATCTTTCATGGCTTCAAATGCATCAAATACTGCAGGATATTCTTCATATTCTACTTTTAGTTTGCTCAAAGCTTGTGTTGCTGAAACTTCATCTTTTGCGATAACTACTGCAACGTCATCTCCGTAATAACGTACATGTTCGTTTAGAAGTTTACGGTCAGCTATATCTTGGTGGTGTGGGTCAGTTGACCAAGGGTGGCCAGCTGTTGGGAAACCATGTTTTGGAACGTCAAAGCATGTAACCACTTTTACCAAACCTTCAATTTTTTCTGCTTCAGAAGTATCTATTGATACTACTCTTCCATGTGGTATTGTTGAGTGCAAAATTTTTGCAACGTAAGCACGTGGGTCTATTAGGTCTTCTGTGTATTTCGCACGACCTGTAACTTTATCAAAAGCGTCGACTCTTTTTTCGCTTTTTCCTACAGACATAAAATCCCTCTTTTCTTTTAAAAAATTATTAAAAGTAATGAAAATGTTAACTTCTTATATAAATATAATAGCACAATACTTTTAAAAGTAAAACAATTTCTTATAGCAACTAATTAAATAATTAAAGGCGAATGGCAAAAATTTAACATTCGATATTTACTTGTCTTAAATAAAATAATCGTTTTCTAAAATTATAAAATTAAATAATGAATAAATTGGTTTTGAATGGTTGTTTTTGATTTTATCATACATAATTGAATATTTAATCATAAATTCATATAAAATTTTTTGATAAAAAATTATAAATGAAATAGAAAAATAAAATTTTGATGCTGTTTTTTAGATTTAATTGTTATATAAGATCGGAAAGTGCTTAATTAAAATTAGTAAATAGTTCTAAATATTTTCTGTAAAAATACATATTATATTGATTTATAGTTGATAAATTGTGGTATAATTGTTGAAAACATATGAAAAATCAAGGAGGAACAATATGGACGGGGCCGGAGGCTCGATTATATTACAATTTTTATTAATAGCTTTTTTAACATGGGTGAATGCTTTTTTTGCATCTGCTGAAATGGCTATGGTGTCTGCAAATAGGAATAAGATACAAACTCTTGTCGATGAGGGAAATAAGAAGGCTATAATTCTTAAAAAAATCTTGTCTGACCAAACAAGATTTTTATCTACTATTCAGGTTGGAATTACTTTTGCAAATTTCTTTTCATCTGCATCTGCTGCGACAACTATATCAAGAGTGTTTGCAACTCAGTTAAATTCTCTGGGCATACCTTACGCGCAAACTATAGCTCTTGTATTGATAACGTTGTTGTTGTCTTATATAACTCTTGTATGTGGTGAACTTGTGCCAAAGAGAATAGCGCTTACTAATGCTGATGAGGTTGCATTAAAATCTGCAACTATAATAGGTATAGTTTCTAAATTTGCATATCCTTTTGTCAAGCTGTTATCTTTTTCAACTACTTTGATACTAAAAATTTTAGGAAAGTATTCTGAAGATGTTGAGGAAAAAATTTCTGAGGAAGAATTAAAGGCTTATATCAAAGTTTCTCAAGAGCAAGGGGTTATAAATTCAGCAGGAGAAGAGATGATAGTAAACATTATGGAGTTTGATGATACTATGGCCTATGAAATCATGACGCCAAGGACTTCTATTTTTATGGTGGATTATGATGAGTTTAATGAAGATACTGTGGTTGAAATTTTAAAAATGGGTTATTCAAGAGTGCCTGTTTTTAAGGATAACAGAGATAATATAATTGGAACTGTTTATATAAAAGATTTATTCATAGATTACTCTAAGACAAATTATAAGTCTGTAAACATAGATAATGTTATGAAAGAACCTTACTTTGTTCCGGAAACTAAAAAGGTTGACTCGCTTTTAAAGGAGTTACAACTTTCTAAAAAGTATGTGGCGATTTTGATTGATGAGTATGGTGGATTTTCAGGAATGGTTACTATGGAAGATTTGGTTGAGGAAATTGTCGGAGAGATTGAGGATGAATATGATAAGGATGAACCTAAGATTGAAAAAATTGCTGATGATAGGTATTTGATTGACGGATATGTTGAAATTGATGTAATTAATGAAAAACTAGGGACTAAATTGTATTCTGAAAATCACGAGACGATTTCAGGACTTATGATTGAACTTCTGGGGTATATTCCTCAAGAAGACGAAACCGGTTTTACTGTTGTATATGAAGATATGGTAGAATTAAAGGGGTTAAATGTTAAGGACAATAGAATTGCTTTAATAGAGCTTAGAATATTAAAAGATGAAGACTGAGGTGGAACGCAAAAGTTTCCACCTTTTTTGTTGTGCTTTTTATTTTGTTAATTAATTTGAGTTGTAAGAATGAGCGGGCCTCGAATATAAAATATAAAAAACATAAATATTGCCAACAATCGTAGGGGCGGCACGTGATTGGAAGAAAAATAAAGAATTAAAATATAATCAGACAAATAAAAATAATAGAAAATAGAGCAAGATAGGCCCGCCCTCAAGAATAAAATAAAACGAAATATTTAAAACATAAATATTATGTGTAAACAAATAAAATTTCAAAATATAAAGTTAATGTAGATTGTCAGATAGCGGGTCTGCCTCATGCTAGCGAATTTGTGCGACCCCTATATTTTAAATTAATATAACTGTTTTTTATTGTGATTTGTCGGGCGGGCCTCTCATATTCGTGCCGCCCTACATTTTGTTAATTAATTTGGATATTAAATATATTTTAATTGTTGACATACAATACACACATATATACAATGTATATATACAGTATATACGGTAGGTGCAAAATGAAAATAATAATTTTAAATTCAAGTGATGTACCAATTTATGAACAAATAGAAAATGAAATAAAAAGGCTGATTGCAGTAGGCGAGTTAAAGCCTGATGATGCTTTGCCGGGGATGAGAAGTTTGGCAAAGGATTTAAAAGTTTCTGTAATAACTACTAAACGTGCGTATAACGACTTGGAAAATGATGGTTTTATATACACAGTTTCCGGTAAGGGAAGTTTTGTAAGTAAGGTAAATCACGAGGATATCAAAGCGGATAATGTTCAGAAGATTAGGGAGCTGTTAGCTGATATTTTGAAAATATGTAGAACGTCAGGGATTGACAGAGAAGAAGTATTTAATTTATTTAAAGAGGTGGAAGATGAAAGCTTTAGAAATTAAAAATTTAAGTAAAGATTATAAAGATTTTTCATTAAAGGATGTAAATTTTTCCGTTGAAGAGGGAACGATTATGGGGCTTGTCGGAGCAAATGGGGCAGGTAAGAGCACTATTATAAATTGTATACTTGGCATTACTAGGTTTAGTGGAGATATAAAAGCTTTTGGAAAAGTTATAGACAATTTCGTCAAACAAAATATTGGGTTTGTAATTGATGATGCTTTTTTAAGTAAACAGATAAATGCGCTACAAGCGGATAAAATTTATAGGAATATCTATGAAAATTGGGATTCTGATAAATTTTTTGGATATATTGAAAAATTTGAAATTACAACGAATAAAAAGTTTGAATCTTTTTCTAAAGGAATGAAGATGAAGTTTAAAATTGCAATTGCATTGTCTTCAAATCCAAAGATATTGATTTTAGATGAACCGACAAGTGGACTTGATCCAGTTATAAGAAGTGAGATTTTGGATATTTTATTAGATTTTGTTCAAGATGAAAGCAATTCGGTTTTAATTTCATCTCATATCACTGGAGATTTAGAAAAGATAGCAGATTACATTACTTATATAGATGATGGGGAAATTATTCTATCTGAAGAAAAATATGAATTATTTGAAAACTTTGGAATTTTAAAATGTAGTCATGAAGAAATAAATAAATTTAAGGGATATATAATTAAGGTTAAGAATGAAAAATATTCTACTAATGCTCTTATAAAAAATGTAAATGAGTTTAGAAAGTCATATCCTAATTTTAGTGTAGACAAGGCTGGTATCGAGGATATAATGGTATTTTACAAGCGAGGTGAAGATTATGAAAGCCTTAATGCTTAAAGATTTCTATATTTTAAAAAAAACTATGTTGCTTCAATTGATTATCATACCTATAAGTCAACTTTATTTTATTATCAAGATTTTTAATGAGGGAGCAACTCCTGCAAATATATTACCGGTATGTATATTACTTCAAATTGTATTTGTAATGTCTGTTGGAGGTACTATTTTAACTGAAGGTGCTGAAAAGGTTAGAGAATATTTAAGGGCGACGCCAATCAGCGAAAGAGAATATTTGAAAAGCAAATTTATAACTCAATTTTTAATGATTATTTTTATAACTATAATAGAAATGGTAATTTTTTATGCTATTTCAAGAAGCTGGTCAATAGTCGGGACTGTAGCTTTTTCCGCCTGTCTTTGTTATTTTTTTAGTTTGATTTATATTTTCCTTAGTTTAAAATTTGGCAAGAATTATGTAGCAGTATTACCTGTAGGATTGTATTTTATAGCTTTAATTTTAAGTGCTAACTTTCCAAATTTAGTGTCTAATTTTGCAAAGAGCAATTTTATTTTATATTTTGGAATATGTATTTTCTTACTTGTTGTGGTACTTAATAAATTGTTTTTTAAAATTCTTTTAAAGGAGTTGGAAGATTATGAATAGTGCTATACTTCAAAAAAATTGGCTGATTATAAAGAATATTCCGATTAGAATTCACATAGGACTATTAGTATTTATTCTTTTGTTTGCATATATGACTAGGACTATACTCGGTCCTATTATAGGGTTATACATTTATTTTTTAAATTTAATGATGGAAATTTTTAAAGAAGATGAACTCAATGAAAGTTTTAGATATATAAAAGGACTACCAATTTCAAATGTCATAATTGTAAATTCAACGTATGTTAGCTATTTGAGTTTGGTTTTTATAGCTTTTATTTTATCGGGATTTATTGGTTTAATAGGTATACTTTTTGGGATAGAGCTTGAAGAATTATACAGCTTACCTATTGTAGGTGGAATGTTGATGGTAATATATAGCTCAATTATTCCAATTTGTTTTAGGTTTAAGGTCAAATGGGCAGTTGGTGCATTTATGTTGTATGTTTTAATCTATGCGATTATATTTGCTGCGATATTATTTGGCTGTGGAATTTTTAATGGGAATTTTGATGTAAAGAGTTTATATATGATAGTAGGTGCAGCGGCAGTTGTCATGTTTATTCTCAACTATATTTTAGCTATTGTGTTTGTAAAGAATTATAAGTAACGATATAATCTTTACAGGGGGAAACATGGAAGATTTTGAAAAAGAAGATATTTTAGTTGAAGTTAAAGAAGAAAGATATCCTCTTGGAGAAGTAAGTATTTTAAGATGGATTATAGCATTGATAATTTTGAATTGTTCGTTTTTTATAATGGAAATTTTTCCTGAAAAAACGTGGTTGGCGGTTATGTTCCTTGTAGGACCTGTAGTTTCTTTGTTTGTGCTAGGACATAAATCTTTTAGAAGATTGTTTAAAAGACCTAAGTTAAGAGATATACCGGCAGTTTTTGGAATGACTATATTAACTATTTCTGTTGGTGTAATATCCAGTATAATTCTTGAACGATTTGGAAGTGTTGATAATCCAATTGTTGGGATTGCAAATGAGGACAATATAAAATACATTGCCATTTTATTAATGGTACAACTTGTAATAGAAGAGATATTTTTTATAATTTGGTTTTTATTTTTATATCATAAGGCTAAGTTTGAAAAAGAGTCGACGAGGGAAATTTTTGCATGGGTTGTTTCATCTTTAATCTTCGGAGCTATGCATTTATCAACATATAATTTTAATATAGTACAAGCTGTGATAGGAATAGGTATAGTTAGGTTTGTTTTATCTGCTATATATATTAGAAGAAAAAATTTAACTTTGGCATATATTGTTCACTTTTTATACGACATTTTAATTATATTAGCAGTGGTTACAAGTGTAAATATGCAGTAAAATTTAATTTGGTTTATCGAAAGATTTATTTTGATAAACCATTTTTTATTGGGTAAGATTGTATGGAAAGATTATATCTTGAAATAAAGTTGTGTGAAATTTAGATAGGCTACATAAATAGAAAGTACGACTTCAACTGAAAACAGCCTAGAATTAAATTATAAAATAAAAGTAAAATAGTTAAATAAAAATCTGTGGATAACTATTGCAAATTTAGAAATAGCGGTGTATAATTTAATAAGGTCAAAGAAGGTCAAAATAGGAGGCAAATGTGAAGTATAGAGATTATTATGAAATATTAGGTTTAAATAAAAATGCAAGTGAGAAAGAAATTAAATCTGCTTATAGAAAACTTGCTAAAAAATACCATCCGGACTTAAATGGCGGGGATGAAAAGGCTCAAGAAAAATTTAAAGAAGTTAGTGAAGCGTATGAAGTTTTAGGGGACCCTGAAAAAAAGAAAAAGTATGATACTTTTGGGTCGAGTTATGATTTTTCTAACGGAGCTAATTTTGATCCTTCCCAATATGGTTACTCTTATTCTTCAACGGGAAATGGAAATTTTTCTGATTTCTTTGAAACATTCTTTGGCTCAGATGACAGGAGTAGCAGGGGAGGATTTAATTTTTCAGATATCTTTTCTGATTTAGGGGGAAGGTCGAAGAGAAAATCGAATTATAGGCAACAATATAATACTGAAATTAGCATATCTTTAAAGGAAGCATATCATGGAACAAATAAACACATGGCTCTTTCTTTGAATGGGAAAAATATAGAAGTTGATGTAAAGGTACCGGCGGGTATAACTCCGGGCAAGAAGATTAGAGTCAATGGAGAAAAATATGGTGTGATGGGAGATATTTTATTTAAGATTGATATTCACACCTCAACAACTGAGTCGCTTGATGGTTTGAATATAACTAAGGAAGAGGAAATTTATCCTTGGCAAGCGGCTCTTGGGGATGGCATTGTAATTGACAATATAGATGGGAAGATAAAGGTCAAGGTTCCAAAGGGATACAGGGGAACTGGAAAAATGAGAATTCCTAAAAAAGGGTTTAGAGATATGAAAGGTAACGTTGGGGATTTATATTTGAAGTTTAATATTGTAAATCCTACAAATCTTTCTGAAGAGCAACTTAAACTTTATGAAGAGTTAAAGAAAATTAGTATAAGGGAGTGAAATTATGAATTTTGAAAAATATACTAAAAAGTCACTTGAAGCTATACAAAATGCACAAAATCTTGCAAGAGAGTACGGAAATCCTCAAGTGGATGAAATTCATTTGAATTATAGTTTGGTAAATGATGAAGATGGTTTAATACCCAGGATACTGAAGTATATGGGAGTAGATACTAGTGCTTTTAAGAATGAGCTGATTAATAAAATTTCAAAACTTCCTAAGCAATCAGGAACTGTATATTCATCTAAAGATATAAGCAAGGCTCTTGTTGATTCTGAAGAGATTGCCAATAATTTTCAAGATGATTATGTTTCAGTAGAGCATATTTATTTGGCGTTACTGGGTCTTAAAAATACTAATTCAAGTGACAGCTTTAAAAAATTTAATATAACTAAGGATTCTTTTTTAGCGGCACTACAAAAGATAAGGGGAAATCAACACGTCAGAACTGACAATCCTGAAGACACTTATGACGCTCTTGAAAAATACGGAAGAGATTTGACAGCAGAGGCAAGACAAGGAAAGATGGACCCTGTAATCGGACGTGATGAAGAAGTTAGAAATGTTATAAGAATTCTTTCAAGACGTACAAAAAACAATCCTGTTTTAATTGGTGAACCGGGGGTTGGTAAAACTGCAATTGTTGAGGGTTTGGCTCAAAGGATTGTAAAAAAAGATGTGCCTGAAGGATTGAAAGATAAGACTATAATATCTCTTGATATGGGGGCTTTAGTTGCAGGAGCTAAGTACAGAGGGGAGTTTGAAGAGAGATTAAAGGCTGTACTTTCTGAGGTTGAAAAGTCTGATGGAAAAATTTTACTTTTTATAGACGAAATTCACAATATAGTCGGAGCAGGTAAGACAGAGGGAGCGATGGACGCTTCAAATCTTTTAAAACCGATGCTTGCAAGGGGAGAACTTCACGCAATAGGGGCTACAACTCTTGATGAATACAGAAAGTATATTGAAAAAGACCCTGCACTTGAAAGAAGATTCCAAAAAGTTATGGTTCAAGAGCCAACTGTTGAGGATACAATTTCAATTTTAAGAGGTTTAAAAGAAAAATATGAAATATATCATGGAATTAGAATTGCAGATTCAGCGGTAATTGCTGCTGCGACACTTTCTGACAGATATATTACAGATAGATTTTTACCGGACAAAGCTATAGATTTGATGGACGAAGCTTGTGCAATGCTTAGGACTGAAATAGACTCAATGCCAACTGAAATTGATGATGTAAGACGTAGAATTTTACAACTTGAGATAGAAAGAGAAGCGCTTAAAAAAGAGACAGACAACTACTCTAAAAAACGCCTTGAAGAGCTTGAAAAAGAACTTTCAGAGGAAAAATCAGAGTTTGATAATTTAAAGGCGACTTGGGAAAGTGAAAAGCAATCCTTGGACAAAGTAAAAAACTTAAAGAGTAAGATAGATGAAGTTAAATATGAAATTGAAAAGGCTGAAAGAGAGTATAATCTTGAAAAGCTATCAGTTTTAAAATACGGAGAACTTCCTAAGTTGGAAGAAGAGTTAAAAGAAAAAGAAGCTCAAAATCAAGTTGAGTCTTCTATGGTCAAAGAAGTTGTAACTGACCAAGAAATTGCTCATGTTGTTTCAAGATGGACTAAAATTCCTGTTGAAAAACTTGCTGAAACTGAAAGAGATAAGTTGTTATCCATGTCAGATATACTACATCAAAGAGTTGTTGGGCAAGACGAGGCAATTGAAGCGGTTTCAGATGCTGTTTTAAGACAACGTGCGGGGCTTAAGTCAGAAAACAGACCGATCGGTTCATTTATTTTCTTAGGACCTACCGGAGTCGGTAAGACAGAGACTGCAAAAGCATTAACTGAAATTTTATTTGATGATGAAAAGAATATGATAAGAATTGATATGAGTGAGTACATGGAAAAACACTCAGTATCAAGACTTGTAGGTTCTCCACCGGGATATGTAGGCTATGATGAAGGGGGTCAACTCACTGAAGCAGTTAGAAGAATGCCATATTGCGTTGTCTTATTCGATGAAATTGAAAAGGCGCATCCTGATGTATTCAACATCTTATTACAAGTTTTAGATGATGGACGTCTTACTGATAACCAAGGCAGGACAGTTGATTTTAAAAATACTGTTATAATTATGACTTCAAATATAGGCTCATCATATCTGTTAGACGGTATAAATTCTGACGGAGAGATTTCACAAGAGGCAAGAGAAGCTGTTGATTCTCAAATGAGAATGAGTTTTAGACCTGAGTTTTTAAACAGAGTTGATGAAATTGTATTGTTCAAACCACTTGTTAAAGAACAAATTTATGAAATCATCAAGAAAACTGTAGAGCATATTGAAAGTAGACTTGCTGATAGAAATATTGAAATAAATGTAACAGATGAAGCCATGAGATTTATTTTAGATGCTTCATATTCTCCTCAATACGGAGCAAGACCGGTGAAGAGATATATTCAATCTACTCTTGAAACAGAACTTTCAAAACTTATTATAAAAGGCGAAGTGTATGAAAATTCTAAAGTTAAAGTTGATATAGAAGATGAGAAATTAAAACTAAAAGTTGAAAATTAAAAAAGAGCAATCGGACCTCAAACCGATTGCTTTTTTAGTTGTTCTGTATTTTTCATAAGTGTAGTGTAGTCAAACCAATTTATCTTTCCATTTTCAAATTGAAATTTTAATTTACAATTTATATTTTTATAATTGGAAATTAAAACTAAATTGGCAATGAGTCCATCATCAAACTTTTCAAATCCGCTTAGTTTATAAGTTAATTCTATATCTCTTAAATCGAAAGACGGTAGTACACGGGATTTTGTTAATTTTTCAAGAGCAGTATCTGTAAAAAATTCTTTGAAAGGTTCTATGGCTTCATCATTATTATTAGAGAAAATATTTTCTTCAATTTTTTGCCATTCTGTCTCACTATAATTAGCTTGATTAAAATATACAGTTAAAAAATCATCAACCAAATCTTCATTATTTTTGTCAGAGCAAGCAGTTAGAATTAGCAGTGTAAAAATTAGTATGAGGATATTTCTTATTTTCATAATGCACCTACTGAATGAATAATTAATTGAGATTGTGTGTAATTTAATTGTATTATTGCCGGTACTAAATTGCAATAAAGTTAAAACGAGCTATTTTATTTATTGGTTGAGATGATATAGGAGGTATGTTATTATTCTTGTAAAGGGAAAAATTTATACATTGTTTGTAGGAAAGAACCGTGATTTATTGATTAGTCTAGATAATAGAAAGCACTATACATATTTCAAATTCTCATTGAGAAGTAAAATTGGCAATCCAACTTTTGGATTGTATTCCAAAAATCATTGTTGTATTTTTAACAAAGAATGCTATAATTGTACTTAAGTGTGTTATTTTATTAACACGTATTAACCACGTTATATTAAGGGGGATATTAAATGGATTTTACAATGGACAAAGAGCACTTACTTCTTAGAGAAATGTACCGCTCTTTTACTGAAAATGAAATCGAACCATTTGCACAAGAGGTAGATGAAACTGAAGAATTTCCAAAGGAAAATCTAAAGAAACTTGCTAGATATGGTTTCTTCGGGATTCCATTTCCAAAGGAATACGGTGGGCAAGGGGGAGACTACTTAGCTTATGCTATGGCTGTTGAGGAACTTTCTAAAAGATGTGCAACAACAGGCGTTGTAGTTTCAGCTCATACATCACTTTGTTGTGCTCCTATTTTTGAAAACGGTACAGAAGAACAAAAGAGAAAATTCTTACCGGATTTATTAAGTGGAAAGAAAATTGGAGCTTTTGGTTTAACTGAGCCGGGAGCCGGTACTGATGCATCAGGACAACAAACAACTGCTGTTCTTGATGGAGATGAATATGTACTTAATGGAACAAAAATATTTATAACAAATGCAGGATTTGCTGATACTTTCATAGTAATCGCAATGACTGATAAATCTAAAGGAAATCGCGGGATTTCAGCTTTCATAGTAGAAAGAGGAACTCCGGGATTTAGAGTTGGGGAACCTGAAATCAAAATGGGTATCAGAGGGTCTTCAACTTGTGAGTTGATTTTTGAAAACTGTAGAATTCCTAAAGAAAACTTACTTGGAAAAGAAGGTAAGGGATTTAAAGTTGCAATGAAAACTCTTGATGGTGGTAGAATAGGTATTGCTTCTCAAGCATTGGGAATCACTGAAGGAGCTATTGACGCAACTGTTGAGTATGTTAAAGAAAGAAAACAATTTGGTAAGAGACTTTCTCAATTCCAAAACACTCAATTCCAATTAGCTGATATGAAAACTAAAGCAGACGCAGCACAACTTTTAGTTTACAGAGCTGCATGTGCTAAACAAAATAAAGAAGCATATTCTCACTTAGCTGCAATGTGTAAGCTTTTCGCATCTGAAGCAGCATCTGATGTAACAAGACGTTGTTTACAATTATTCGGTGGATATGGTTATACAAGAGATTATCCAATTGAGAGAATGATGAGAGATGCTAAGATTACAGAAATCTATGAAGGAACTTCTGAGGTTATGAGAATGGTAGTTTCTGCATGGATGGGTGTAAACTAAGGAGGTAATGAGATGAAAATAGTTGTTTGTGTTAAACAAGTACCAGACACTAATGAAGTAAGACTTGATCCTGTAACTAATACTCTTATTAGAGACGGAGTACCAAGTATTATAAATCCTGATGATAAAGCAGGACTTGAAGTAGCTTTAAGTATTAAAGATAAAGACCCTGAAAATGTACACGTAACTGTACTTTCAATGGGACCTCCTCAAGCTGAAGTTGCTCTTCGTGAAGCACTTGCAATGGGAGCAGATGAAGCTATTTTAGTATCTGATAGAGCTTTTGGGGGAGCCGATACTTGGGCTACATCTTGTACTATAGCTGGAGCTCTTGAAAATCTTGAGTATGATTTAATCATAACAGGACGTCAAGCAATTGACGGGGATACTGCACAAGTTGGTCCTCAAATTGCTGAACATATTGGAATTCCTCAAGTTTCTTATGCTGAAAACGTAGAAGTAAACGGAGATACAGTTACTGTACAAAGACAATTTGAAGATAGATATCACATCATTGATGTTAAAATGCCATGTTTGATCACAGCTTTAGCTGAAGCGGCAAGCGCAAGATATATGACTGTGGGTGGAATATATGAAGCTTACCAAAAAGAAGTTAAAGTTTGGGGTTTAGAAGATATTAAAGAAAACTTAGATTTAGCTAATATCGGTCTAAAGGGTTCACCTACAAAGGTTAAGAAGTCATTCCCTAAACAAGGTAAGGGCGAAGGCGTACTTTTAAAAGATTTATCAGCTGATGAAGCAGCTCAAGCAATTGTAGCTAAACTTCAAGAAAAGTACATTATCTAAAGGAGCTTGTGAAATGTCAAAAGATGTATACGTATTTATAGAACAAAGAGATAACAAAATTCAAAAAGTTGGTATAGAACTTCTTGGAAAAGCTCGTGAATTAGCTGATGCACTTGGACAAGAAGTAGTAGGTATTCTTCTTGGAGAAAGTGTAAAGTCTGAAACACCGGTGCTTTTCAAACATGGGGCAGACAAAGTTATAGTAGTGGAAGATGAAATGCTAAAGGAATATGTAACAGAACCTTATGCAAAGGCAATCTTTGAAGTAATCAAAGAAAATGAACCTGAAATTGTTCTTTATGGAGCAACTTCAATTGGTCGTGACCTTGCACCAAGACTTGCTGCAAGAATTCACACCGGGCTTACTGCCGACTGTACTAAACTTGATATAGATGAAGAGTCTAAGAACTTGCTTATGACTCGTCCGGCTTTTGGCGGAAACATCATGGCTACAATCATTTGTGAAGATTTCAGACCACAAATGGCAACTGTAAGACCGGGAGTTATGCAATCAGTTACTGTAGATAACCCTAAATCAGAAGTTATCGAAAAGAAAGTAGAATTTACTGCTGCTGATATGAACGTAACTATCAGAGAAATCAAGAAGAGCGAATCTAAGAAGAAAGATATCACTGAAGCTAATATCTTAGTTTCTGGTGGTCGTGGACTTGGTGGTCCGGAAGGATTTGATGAACTTGATAAACTTGCAAGAGAACTTGATGCTGAAATTTCATCTTCAAGAGCTGCAGTAGATGCCGGATGGATTGCAAAAGACCGTCAAGTAGGACAAACAGGTAAGACTGTAAGACCGGAACTTTATTTCGCAATGGGTATTTCCGGAGCTATTCAACATTTGGCCGGTATGGAAGATTCTGATCTTATCATCGCTGTTAACAAGACTGAAGATGCACCAATCTTTGATGTAGCTGATCTTGGAGTTGTTGGAGATATCAACGCTATAGTTCCTAAACTTGTTGACATCATCAAGAAGGAAAAAGCACTTAAAGAAGAAATTAAATAATTAAATTAATTTTAAAGACCTGAGTGAAATGCTCAGGTCTTTTTATGCCCAAAAACAAATTTGAGATTTAATTTATATTTTTTATAGCTAATAGTTTTGAATTTTATAGTATAATTAAAATGAGGTGTAAAATGAATTCATTTAAAAATTTTGGTTCTTTTTATAGAGAAGAAAATTTAGATAAATATACAACTTTTAAGATTGGAGGGCCGGCGGAGTTTTTGTTAATTCCAAAGGACGAGGAGTCTTTAATTGAAGCTATTAAAACTGCTAGAGAAAAGAATATAAAAGTTACTTTACTCGGCAATGGCTCAAATGTTTTGATTGATGACTTGGGAGTTGAAGGGCTTGTAATAGTTTTAAGAGATACTTTAAACAAGATTACTTTAAACGGCACGACTGTCATTGCAGGAGCTGGAGCAACTTTAAGAGATACTGCGATTTTTGCGGGGGAAAATTCTCTTGGGGGACTGGAGTTTGCTCATGGGATACCCGGCTCTGTAGGTGGCGGAGTTATAATGAATGCCGGAGCTTATGACGGAGAGCTAAAGGATGTTGTGAGCAAAGTTAAATTGATTGATAACAATTTAAATGTGATAGAACTTAATAATTCGGAAATGAAATTTGCTTATAGAGACAGTATTGCTCAAAGAAATAATTATATCATTCTTTCGGTTGAATTTGATTTATTAAAAAAAAATAAAGCAGAAATTTTTGAAAAGATGGATGATTTAATGCAGAGAAGAATTGACAAACAGCCTTTAGAAATGCCAAGTTCAGGGTCTACGTTTAGAAGGCCTGCAGGATATTTTGCGGGTAAGTTGATACAAGATTCAGGGCTACAAGGGCTTAGAATTGGGGGCGCAATGATAAGTACTAAACACAGTGGTTTTGTAGTTAATTTTGACAATGCTAAGAGTCAAGATGTTAAAGATTTGATAGATACAGTACAAAAAATTGTAATGGAAAAATTTGGTGTTGAGTTAAAGAGAGAAGTAAAGTACATTGGGGGAAGATAATGGAAATATTTGTCATAACCGGAATGAGCGGCTCAGGTAAGTCTGGAGCTTTAAATGTATTTGAAGATTTGGGTTATTTTGCCATGGATAATTTACCACCGGCTTTGGTGCCTAAGTTTGCCGAAATGGCTTGTAAATCTGACACCATGAGCAAGGTTTGTGTTGTGGTAGATGTTAGAAGCGGAGAGTTTTTTGAAGATTTTTCAAAGTCTTTACTGGAACTTAAGGCCCAAAATATAAACTATAAATTATTGTTTTTAGATGCAAGGGAAGAAGTTTTGGTAAATAGATACAAGGAAAAGCGCAGACCACATCCGCTAGATAAGTCTATTTTAAATGGCATTAGAAAAGAAGCTAAAATGCTTGAAAATATAAGAGGTGAAGCTGAATATATAATTGATACTTCTGATTTATCCATGAAGCAATTTAGGGAGAAGATGTTAGAACTTGTAGATTTAAAAATTGATGAAGTTTTAAAAATTTCGGTTACTTCTTTTGGTTTTAAAAATGGGATTTTATTAGATGGTGATTTAATATTTGATGTGAGATTTTTGCCAAATCCATACTATATACCTGAATTGAAAAATTTGTCGGGAGAAAATGATAAGACAAAAGAATTTGTATTGTCACATTCGGTTACCGGTGGATTTTTAACTAAGTGCATTGATATGTTGAAGTTTTTAATCCCAAATTATATAGCTGAGGGCAAGAGTGTGTTGAGTATTGGAATTGGTTGTACCGGTGGTTTTCATAGGTCTGTTGTTATGACTAATGAGATAGGTTTAAAGTTAAAAGAGCTTGGATATTCTGTTGAAGTAAATCATAGAGATTTAGTTGAATAAGATTTGCTCGAATGTTATATTAGCCTTGATGGGAGATGTTGAGATGAGAAAGTATAGAAAGAGAGAACATGTAGAAAATTATCTGAGGAGTACCTATAAAGGAAACCCACTTTTTGAAGATGTTTTCGTTTATCACAATGCACTACCTTGTTGTGATTATGGTAAAATTAATACGACTATGGAATTTTTAGGTAAGAAAATTTCTTTTCCAATTATGATTAACGCAATGACTGGCGGAACTGAATTTTCTGGAGATATAAATAAAAATTTAGCTAAGCTTGCAAAGGAACTTAAAATTCCTATGGCAGTAGGTTCTGAAACTATAGCACTTGAAGATGAAGACGCTTCTAATAGTTTTAAATGTGTTAGAGAAATAATGGGAGATGAAGGTGTTGTAGTTGCTAATATAAGTGGATATGCAAGTGCAGAAGATGCTAAATTTGCTGTTGATTTGATACAGGCAGATGGACTCCAAATTCATTTAAATCCAGCACAAGAACTTGCTATGGACGAAGGCGAAAGAGATTTTACAGAAGTCCTAAAAAATATAAAAAATATTGTAGAAGTTGTTGAGGTTCCTGTAATTGTCAAGGAAGTTGGCTTTGGAATTTCTAGAGAAGTTGCTGATAGATTGTATTCTGTAGGAGTTAGAAATATCGATATAGCTGGATTTGGTGGATCTAATTTCTTTGAAGTTGAAAATCTTAGAACTCCTGATACAGATGTTTCAGAATTATATGGTTGGGGAATACCAACTGCAATGGCACTTATAGAAAATGTAAAGGACAAACCTGATGACTTGTTTATAGTTGCCTCAGGTGGAGTTAAAAATTCTCTTGATGTATTAAAGAGTTTGGTTTTGGGAGCTGATTTGGTTGGAATAAGCGGTGAGATATTATCATACTTAGTACATGGTGGATATGAATACACTTTGAGATATTTAACTGAGTTGATGGAAAAAACTAGAATAAGCATGGCACTTACCGGCTCATGTGATTTAAAAGCTTTAAAGAAGGTAAATTATAAGTTGACTGGAAGATTAAAAGACTTAATTGGCTAATAAAAGAGAGTAGATTTTTATCTACTCTTTTTGTCTGCGAAAATAAAGTTGTTAGTTTCAAAAAGTGTGTTACATTTTGAAGAGTCAATTAAGGGGTTTAGTTTTAGTATAGACTCAATGTGTTCGGATTTAGCATCTAATGCAATTAAATTAATAATGTCTTTTGTAGTAAGAGAAGATTTATCACTCTTTTTATTTTCAAAGTCTTCTACAAATTTAAGATATTCAACTTGAAGTTTTTCTCCCTGGGGAGTTTTTTCAAATATTTTTTTAGTTTGGTTAAAAGATAGTATTAGGGAAAGTGGAATTACAATTAAAGCTAAAAAGCCTTTGTAGTATGTTAAAATCAAAGCGACTATCAAATACATCAAAGCTATTAAAATAATTAGCATTGGAATTTTTATATTATTTTTCTTTTTCAAATTTTTAGCATATAGCGATTTTTCAACTAAGTCAAAATATTTTTGCATGGACTTATTAAAGTCGTCTGGCGCAGATTTTCTCTCTCGTAAAATATCTTTTGATGTTATATTTTTTGAGTTAATCGACTTAAAAAACGTTAGAAGATATTTCTCGGGCTCTTCTAAATTTTTATCAGTTAAAAAATCTATTGAAAAATCTTTTGTACTGATGTTTAAATTTATGTTTTTCATTTCGCTTAAGTATAGTAGTGTTGCAGTTAAAGATTTTACAAACTTCATATTTCCAAATACCAATGAGCTTACTTGAGCTGGGGTTAAATCTATTTTAGGTATTTCTATTTCTTTTTTGATATTGTTTTTAAAAGATTTATTTAGTAATATTGAAATGCTAATAATCAACATAATCGATATAATATTAGCATTAATTGGATTTAAATGTTCTATTAAATTATTCACTTAATTCACCTCAATTTAAGTATAACAAAAACTGAGCAAGGGTGTGAATTATTAAGTTAATTTATGGGTATTTAGAAATAAGAAGAATATTAATTAATAAAAATTTGAGTTTATATAGAAAGAGGTATAAAATGTACGATTTAATCATTTTGGGGGCAGGTCCTGCGGGATTGACGGCAGGTATTTATGCTTCAAGAGCCAGCTTAAATGTACTCATAATTGAAAAGGGCATTGAAGGCGGTCAAATAGCTAATACTGTTGATGTTGAAAACTATCCTGGGATTAAAAATATTTCAGGTATGGAACTTGGAATGACTATGAGAGCACAAGCGGAAGAATTTGGATGTGCGTTTGCAATGGATGAAATTGTATCGGTTGAACTTGAAGGGGAAACTAAAAAAGTAGTTGGCAAGTTTGGTGAGTATGAAGGCAAAACTTTACTAATTGCAGCAGGAGCATCTCCAAGACTTATGGGAGCTAAAGGTGAAGAAGAATTTAGTGGTAGAGGTGTATCTTATTGTGCAACTTGTGATGCGGCATTTTATCAAGACCTTGAAGTGTACGTAGTAGGCGGAGGAAACTCTGCTGTAGAAGAAGCTCTTTTTATAACAAGATTTGCCAAGAAAGTGCATATAATTCACAGAAGAGATAAATTAAGAGCTACTGAAGCTGTTCAAGAAAAAGCTTTTGCAAATGAAAAGATAGACTTTATATGGGACAGTACCGTTGAAGAAGTGAAGGGCGACAAAATAGTAAATGAGATAGTGATTAAGAATTTAAAAACAGGAAAAGTTACAAATATAAAACCTGATGAGCCATTTGGTCTATTTGTATTTATCGGATATGTTCCTCAAACAGAAATATTTAAAGATAAGATTGAGCTTGAAAATGGATATATAAAGACTGATGAAGAGATGAAAACTAATATAGAGGGTGTATTTGCGGCTGGAGATATAAGAGTTAAAAATATCAGACAAGTTGTTACAGCAGCTGCAGATGGTGCTATAGCAGCTCTTAGTGCAGATAGATATATTGATGAAAAAGAAGGGACTCTTTAC
>NZ_JAXDSS010000106.1:0-6299 GCF_034090345.1 Peptoniphilus sp.
ATATACAGTTCAAGTTCCAAATGATTTCTGCGGAAGGGTTATGAGTGATCTTAGAAAGATGAGGGCTTCTATTGAAGATATAATAGCCAAGGGAGAGGAGACAACTTTAAGTGGAAAGATACCTGTTGATACATCGAAGTCATATCAAGCAGAATTGCTTTCCTACTCAAATGGGAAAGGTATTTTTATTACTGAGCCTTATGGTTATGATATATATAATGGTGAGTCTATAACTAATGATATTAGAAATAATGATAATGATAGTAGCAAAGAAGGACTGAGATATTTATTTCAGAAACAAAGTGAAATTTGAAAGGAGCTTAAGTGCAATTATCAGTTAAATATGGATAAAACCTATATCTATAAAGGTTTTCACCATATGTACAAAAAAATGAACCATGGGATAAACATCAATACGTAAAACAAGAAATGGTGGTAGTATATAACTATGGATACTAAATAAGGTTTTATATATATGCTATAGCAGAGGATGCTTTAAGATCTTAGGAAGAGCTTATTATGTTTTTAGATGATTGGCTTAAACCAAATCGTGTAAACTACTCATTAAATCATTTAACAAAAATATTTAAAGAGGAGCTAGTTAATAATTAATATTATAACAATACATGAAATCTTTTAATAAATCTTAGTGGTTCAGATATAAAAGTCTGGGCCGTTTTTTTTATTTCCCTAGAAAGGAGGTTACCTGCATGGTAAATGACGAAGTCAATAATAAGGCTATAAATATTGAGATTAAGGTTGCAGAGTATTCAGCAAAAGCAATCTTTAAGGCAATTAAAAAGATTATGGAAGATGCAGCTGAAAAAAGCCAACCACTTGCTGACTATCTTAGTGAGAAAAGGAAGACTAATTCAAGGAGACTTAAGGATATGGTTAAAAAAGGTCAGCTTGAAAATATTGAACTACAAAAAGGTGAAGTCAAGGAACTTAAAAAACAACTTAACCGATATGGAGTAAGGTTTTCTGTAATGAAGAATAAGGAGGCAGGACTATACTCTGTATTCTTCCAGGCAAAAGATACTAAGGCTATGGATCTAGCCTTTAAAAAAGCTATAGAAAGATATGAAAAGAAAGAAAATAAGAGAAATTCAACAAGGGATATTTTAAATAAGTTTAAGGTGAAAGTGAAAAATACAGTAGTTAAAGACAAGGTGAAAGAAAAACACCAGCAACAAGAAAGATAAGGAGAGAGGCATTTAAGAGAAATTTTAGATGTCTTTTTTTATTGAGATGAGGTGAAGTGAATGGATTTTGATTATTTCTATGGGAGAGACGCTGAAAGCTTTAGGTTTATCCGCTTACCTATAGTTCTTATTGAAGATGAAACGTTTAAAAGCCTATCAATAGATGCTAAGGTGCTTTATTCCATGTATCTGTCAAGGAGTACCTTATCTTATAAGAATAACTGGGTAGATGAAACTTGGAAGGGCAATCATCGATATTTATCTGATTACAGGAATCAAATGACTCATAGAAATTCACCTAATGTAACAGGAGTTTTAGGTCAAGAATTTAATATGAAAACTCCACCAATATATCTTATTAAAAGGACCAGTGAAGATTACTCATATATTATTAATAAGCTAGCTAGCTTAACCGAAAAAATTGAATCTGAACTTATAGCATAATATAAAGATTCAATTATATAATACAATTTAATTTTTAAATCAAAAATCATTAAAATATTTATCATACCCTTGACACGAGAGGAAAGTGCGGGGTTACTGGTAGCTGCAATGAACGAGATGATTATAGATGCAAAATCAAAAATCACATCACCACTTGAGCTAGAGCAAAAACAACTAAAGATTAAAGCAGAACAACTTTTAGGTTTAGAAGTCCTATCCAATATCTATATGCTTGCAATTCTAAACATGATACTTATGGGAGATGGTAGTTCAAACATCTTAAATAAAGACTCGCTCCTTGATTTTGACGGTAAATATGGATTTGGTAAAACAGATGAAAAATTCCCGGCAACAGCTTTTGTACTTAATCCACCTTATTCAGCAGAGGGCAATGGAATGATTTTTGTAGAAAAGGCACTGTCTATGATGAACAAGGGCTATGCTGCAATTATCATTCAAAATTCAGCAGGAAGTGGAAAGGCAAAAGAACTTAACAAAAAGATACTAGCAAAAAACACACTCCTTGCAAGTATCAAAATGCCTATAGATTTATTTGTCGGAAAATCAAGCGTACAGACAAATGTATATGTATTTAGAGTAGGAGAAGCACATCAAAAAGATGAAGTCGTGAAGTTTATCGACTTTTCAAATGATGGATATACAAGGACAAACAGAAAAAAAGCTAGCGTAAATCTTAGAGATACAGACAGAGCAAAAGAAAGATATCAGGAAGTGGTAGACCTTGTACGATTTGGTAAGAGCAAGCTAAATATCTTTACTGAAAAAGAATATTATGAGGGACATATTGACCCGGAAAACGGTTCAGATTGGAATCAATCAGCACCTATAGACACAAGACCAACTCTTGAAGACTTTAAGAAAACTGTAGCCGATTATCTCGCTTGGGAAGTATCCAATCTTCTTAAAAATACAGATAAGGAGAATGAACGCCTAAAAAAATAAATGCCTCACTGAACGAAAAACTCCAAAATGTTCAGTGGGGCGAGTATAGAATTGGAGATTTGTTTGAAAAACTAAATTTAAAATTTAAAAAATCAAAATTCGACAAAATAAATGATATTTCGAAAGTAAGAACTTCAGAGTTTAATATTCCGTTGGTTAATGCAAAGTTTGGTGATAATGGCATCATGTATTATGGAAGAAAAAATGATTTTGAAACAGCTTCAATGACAATTGATATAGTTAATGATGGTGCGATTTCAACAGGTTCAGTGTATCCACAACCACAAGCAACAGGTGTTTTATATAATGCGTATTTAATTAAACCATTGTTTGATGTTAATAATCATATGTTATATTTTCTTTCAACAACCATACAAAAATCTATAAAAGAAAAATTTGGATATGAAAATAAAGCAGGTTGGGAAAAGGTAAAAAAAGAATTTATCCAACTACCAACAAAAAACGGAGAGATAGATTTTGAATTTATAGACGCTTATATAAGCGAACTCGAAGAGGAGCGTATAAGCGAACTTTCCGCTTACCTAACGGTAAGCGGACTAGACAATTATGAATTGTCTAGCGAGGAGAAAGAAGCATTAGAAAATCTTAATTTTGTAGAATGGGAATCATACAACTTGGAAAGAATATTTGGAAAATCAACAAGAGGGAAAAGACTAAAAAGTGATGATAGAATAGCTGGAAGTTTACCATTTGTTACAGCTGGTGAAGCTGATACTGGAATATCAGATTTTATAGGAAATGATGTAGAAGTATTTTCAAAAAACACTATTACAATTGATATGTTTGGTTCGGCAAAATATAGAAATTACAATTATGGTGGAGATGACCATATAGCAGTTGTTCATACAGAAAAAATCAAATCAGAATCAGCAATATTTGTTACTTCTGCAATTCATAAGTCATCATATAACGGACAGTTTAATTATGGGCGAAACTTTTATGCAAAAGATGCTGACGCACTAAATATTATGCTTCCAACAAAAAATAATGAAATAGATTTTTCATATATGGAACTTCTTATTTCAGCCGTACAAAAACTAGTCATAAAAGATGTAGTGCTTTATGCAGATAATAAAATAGAAGCAACAAAAAAAATAGTAGAAAGTAATTAATACTAATTTATTTTGTATAAAATTTTAATAAGTAGCAAAATACTCTTGAAGGATAATATGAGTTACAAAATTTTATGATTTCATAAGTCTATAATTTCAAGGGAACTTAAATGATGAAAACAAATACATATCGTTAGGCTTAGCAAAAATGTCACAATATTTTTTGTAATTCATCATTATAAAAACACTCTCCTTAAGTTGAATTAAAGAGAGTGTTTTTTAGTTATTTTATTCTGATTTGGTGGTAAACTTTTTTACCTTTTTTAATCATCATTCTGCCTTCTTCGTCAAAGTTAGCAAGAGTGATAACTGCCTTAGGATCAGTAACTTTTTCATCATCAATTGAAATACCGTTTTGTGTAACAAGTCTTCTTGCTTCTGAGTTGGAGCTTGTAAGACCTGTTTCATTTAGAAGAGTTAAAAGTCCTTTACCTTCTTCAAATTCAGCTTTGTCATATTCTGTGAAAGGAACATTTTCTAGATCTGCTCCGCCGCCAAAAAGAGCTTTGGAAGCTTGACGAGCTTCATCTGCAAGTTGTACTCCGTGTACATCTTTGACAACTTCATAAGCTAAAAGGTCTTTTAATTCATTTAGTTGAGAACCTTCGTAGCTTTCATACTTTTCAATTTCTTCCATAGGTAGAAGTGTTAGAAGTTTTAAGAATTTTATTACGTCTCTGTCGTCTGTGTTTCTCAAGTATTGATACATTTCATAAGGAGTTGTCTTTTCAGGGTCAAGCCAAATAGCGCCGCTAACTGTTTTACCCATCTTAACTCCTGATGCTGTAGTCAATAATTTGAATGTCATTGAGTAAACTTTATCTTCTTCAAGTTTTCTAACAAGTTCATAACCACCTAACATATTGGACCATTGGTCACTTCCGCCAAGTTGCAATTTACATCCGTGTTCTCTGTAAAGATGTAGGAAGTCATAACTTTGCATCAACATATATCCAAATTCAAAGAATGTAAGTCCACGTTCCATTCTGTTTTTATATGCATCAAATGTAAGCATTCTATTTACGCTGAAATGAACTCCAATTTCTCTCATGAAGTTAAGGAAATTTAAATTTAAAAGCCAATCAGCATTGTTTGTAAAGATAGCTTTTTGGATTCCGTTTTCAGGGTCTCCTTCAAAATTTATTAATTTAGAAAGTTGTTTTTTAAAACATTCTGCGTTGTGGTCGATGTCGTCTTTAGTAAGTAACTTTCTCATATCTGATTTTCCGGAAGGGTCTCCAATCATAGTAGTTCCACCACCAAGAAGGGCGATAGGTCTATGACCAAATTTTTGCATGTGTTGCATAACTCTAACTTGTAGGAAGTGTCCTAAAGTTAATGAGTCAGCTGTTGCATCAAATCCTATATAAAAAGTTACACTTTCTTTTCCCAATAGCTCTTTTAGTTCTTCAGCATAAGTTGCTTGATCGATAAAGCCACGTTGTTCAAGCAAGTCATATACATTAGTTTTGTTTTCCATTTTTTCCTCCTAAATTAATTTAAAGTTTTATTTAGATTTATATTGACTAGCGAAGATTTAAGTATAAAATATTATCCAAACTAAATAAAATCTATTTTATTTTTAAGTTATAAATTTAGATAATAAAAAAACCACATGCATATAAAAGGACGCTTTCGTGGTACCACCTTTTTTCGCTTGTAGCCTCAATACTGTTTAAGCACAGTTGCCTTGGACTCCGGTATTGTAATTCGGCGCTAAGCTTACTGGGTTACCATCCGTCCATATTTACTTATCTATAAATATAGCTCATATAAAATAAATTGTCAATGAAATAAGCATATATCAATAAAATTAGATGTGCAATAGACTAATGTATGGTAATATATTTATGGAGGGTTTACTGCAATGAAGGTACTTTTATATAAAGAAGATTATGATGTTGTAAAAGATTCAGGCGTAGGAAAAGCAATAAAGCATCAAGAAAAAGCCCTTAGTGAAGCAGGGGTCAATTATACAACGGATATAAAAGATAACTACGACATAGTACATATTAATACAGTGTTTCCAAAATCATACATATTTACTAAAAAGTGTAAAAAGAAAGGGATACCTGTAGTTTACCATGCACATTCAACAGAAGAGGATTTTAAAAATTCTTTTATGTTCTCAAACCAACTTGCACCTTTTTTTAAGAAATGGCTTATAAAATGCTATAACAATTCAGATTTAACACTAACACCTACTGAATATTCTAAGGCATTACTAGAAAAGTATAATTTGAAAAGTCCAATTGAAGTTATTTCAAATGGAATTGATTTAAATTTTTGGAGAGCTAAACCATCTGATAGAAGTGTTTTTGATGAGAAATACAACACTTTGGGTAAGAAGGTAATAGTTTCAGTGGGGTTGTACATAAAGAGAAAAGGCATATTGGATTTTGTTGAACTTGCAAAGAGAATGCCGGAATACGAATTTATTTGGTTCGGATATACTGACCCAAAAATCCTCCCTCAAGAGGTAAGACAAGCAGTAAATGTAAAACTTCCGAATTTAAAATTTCCGGGATATGTTTCAAGTGAAGAACTGAGACTC
>NZ_JAXDSS010000006.1:0-11412 GCF_034090345.1 Peptoniphilus sp.
ATCTTGGTATAGAGTTCCTCCTGATAGTATATTTGTTAGTTGCATACCTCTACAAGTTGCCAATGTATGCTTGTCCATTTCTAAGCAAGCTTTTATTAGCGCCACATCTGAAGTATCTCTTATCGGATTTATAGCTTCTAAATTTGGATGAGGTTCTTCATTATAAAGCGCAGGATTCAAATCATCTCCACCAGTAATTATAACGGCATCAACTTCCTCAATAGCTTTTTTTGCTTCTTCCTCATTTGTAAATTGTTTTAAAAATACAGGCTCTCCTCCAGCTTTTTTAACTGCATCTGCATATAGTTGAGTATCCGCATCGATCTCATCTGCTGCCCAAGAAATACCTATCTTTGCCTTTGGAGCTTCGTCCTCTTTTTTTGTACATCCCGTCATAATTACAAAACTTAAACTCAAAACCATTGCCAACAACAGTATCTTTTTTAAATTTAATTTCATGTAAGGTCTCCTTTCCATTATTAAAACATAAAAGCTCTTGATTTATAACTTAATTATATAATTAAGCCAACGTTTTCTCAATCTTTATTTTGTATATATTTGCTTTGAGTTTAATATTTTAACTTGTTTTAATAATTAATCATTATAAAATTCTCTTTTAAATTAAAAATCACTAGTTTATCGATTGTTTATATTAAAATTTGACAACATTAAATCCTATAAATATAATCAGATTTAGGAGGTGTTTTATGAAAAATTTTAAAAAATTGTTAGCCATTACTCTTGTGTCAACTTGTCTACTTGGAACTGCACAAAACGTTTTCGCATGCACCGGTGTAATAGTAGGAAAAAATTTGACAACTGATGGTAGTTTTATCTATGGTAGAACTGAAGATTACGAAAGAAACAGAACTAAGAGATTAGTTGTCCACCCTGCCGGAAAATTCAAAAAGGGAACTAAACTTGTTGATTCAAACAATGGTTTTGAATTTATTCACCCTGAAGATAGTTTTAAATTCTTCTCAACTCCTGACTCTACACAAAAACCTGAAGATATGGAAAAAGGTGTATATGATGCAGCAGGTTATAATGAATATGGTTTGGGTGCTTTCTGTACTGTTTCTGCAAACTATTCTGATGAGATAAAAGCTGTTGATCCTTACATAGAAAATGGAGTAAATGAAGCCTCTATGACTACGTTTATTCTTGCACACGCAAAATCTGCAAGAGAGGCTATCGAACTATTAGCTAAAACTATTGATGAAAAAGGTGCTTCTATGGGTGATATAGTAGTATTTGGAGACCATGATGAAGTTTGGTATATGGAAATTTATTCTGGTCATCAATATGTTGCAATAAAATATCCAGCTGATAAGTTCAGTGTATTTCCTAACGCGTTTTGGTTAGGTGGCGTTGATTTGAACGATAAAGAGAACGTTATATCTTCAAAAGATGTAGTTAAAATTGCTAAAGATGCAAAAACTTATACTGAAACTAAAGATGGTCTAATAGATTTAGCCGCTTCATATAACCCGAAACAACTAAGAGAATCCAATAGATCCAGAATGTGGTCCGGTGTTCACTCTCTTGATCCAAACTCTACTGTTAAATATGATTCTGAAAGATTCAATTTGATGAATGACCTTTCCAAAGACAGTAAAAAAATTGATATAAAAGATGTCTTAGCTTTCACAAGAAATAGATTTGAAGGTACTGACTTCAAGGCATCTGAAAATAGAAAATTATTAAAAGATAGTAAAGAATATAAATATCCTATCGGCAATATCAACACTATGCAATCACATATATTTCAAATAAAAGAAAACTTTCCTAAGGAAGCTCCTGGAATTATGTGGCTAACCCCCGGAAGTCCACTTAACATTCCATACATTCCAGTCTTTCCGGACATCAATGATACAACTGAGCAATATAAAAACAATGCTCCAACTTATGATGATAACTCAATTTACTGGGTAGGAAGTTCTGTAAATGATTTAGTAACTTCTAACAGAGAAGCTCTTGGCGTTTCTACAAGAGAAAAAGTTCTGGATTTAGAATATAAATTTATGAAAGATTTGCCAGCCTTAGAAAAAGAATGGTTAGCTCTTTATGACAAAGATAAAGCTGAAGCGGCTAAATATTCCACAGAAAAAACTAATTCTTTCTCAAATGATGCATTCAAACTTGAACTAGATTTACAAAAAGAACTTTCAGAAATTTCAAAAGTTGACATAGACAATCACTGGGCAAACAAAGCTATTTTAAACAACATTGCCAACAAGACAATGTCCGGAATAGATAAACTACACTTCGCTCCTAATCAAACTATTTCAAGAGCAGAATTCGTTACAATATTAGGTAGACTTGAAAAAATTGATACAGAAAAATTCAAAGAAAACAAAGCTACTGATATAGTTGCTGATAAATTCTATACAGCTTATATGAACTGGGCAGTTGAAAATAATTTAGTCAAAGGTAAGGAAGACGGACTTGTTAAACCTGATGATAAACTAACTCGTGAAGAAATGTCTGTAATCTTAGCTAAGTATATAAATATGTCAGCTGACAAAGACTTGCTTAAAAATGTAAAAGCAGAAGTTAAATTTGCAGATGAAGAAACCATTTCTGATTGGGCAAAAGATTCTGTTGCTCTTCTTTCTAACATGAAATTATTAAAAGGAAAAAATAATAATAGTTTCGCTCCTAAGGATAATTTGACAAGAGCTGAAGTTGCTCAAATTATTTATAACTTAAATAATAAATGAAAAGTTAAATAATATTTAAAATAAAGTATGCTATCTTTAGATTTGAATTAGATAAAGATAGCATTTTTATTTAATTTATGTATATTTTAATTTTTCTATCCAAGAGATTTAATAAGTGTTATAATTCTATAAAATTTAATATTAATTAATACACTTTATCTAAATTATAGCTTTTTTAATTTATAGGGGGAATTACTATGTTAAAACTAAAAAAAGGAGATACTATAGGAATTTTTTCACCTTCATCACCGGCTACAGTTTTTGCTAAAAAACGTTATGAAAGAGCAAAAAAGTTTATAGAAAACAAAGGTTTTATTATTAAAGAAGGAAAGTTAACCGGCAAAAGTGATTTTTATCGTTCGGGAAATATAGTTGAAAGGGCTAATGAACTAAATGATCTCATCTATGATCCCGAAGTTAAATGTATCATTTCCACAATAGGAGGAAACAACTCAAATTCAATTTTACCTTATATAGATTATGAATATTTCAAAAGCCATCCCAAAATTGTTATAGGATATTCTGATGTTACTGCAATATTATTTGCAATATATGCTAAAACAAATATCCCAACTTACTATGGCCCCGCTATAGTCGCTTCTTTTGGTGAATATCCACCTTTTGTTGACAAAACGTATGAATACTTTGAAAATGTTTTAATTAAATCAAACAATCTTCCATTAGAACTACAAACGCCTAACGAATGGACAGAAGAATATATCCCATGGGAAGAACAAACTAGATGCAAAAGTGGAATTGATAATGAATTAATTACAGTTAATATCGGTAAAGTAACCGGAAGACTTATAGGTGGAAATTTAAATACAATGGAAGGTATTTGGAATACAGAATATATGCCTGTCATCAAAAATGGAGACATATTGATGATTGAAGATTCATTAAAAGATATAGCTACAATAGAGCGTAGCTTTTCATTATTAAAATGCAGTGGAATTTTTGATAAAATTGGCGGTTTAATTTTGGGCAAGCATGAACTTTTTAATGACCTAGGAACAGGCAGGAAACCCTATGAAGTTCTAAAAGAAGTCATTGGAAATTTAAACATTCCAATTCTAGCCGAATTTGACTGTTGCCATACTCACCCTATGTATACAATTCCCATTGGATCTAATGTAGTACTGGATGCAGACAAAAAAACTTTAACTTTATTAAATTGGTGATTTGTAGAATAAACGCTAAACCAAATAATAGATTTCTAACCCTATCATTAAAGCATAACCGCGTGTTTAACAAGTGGTTATGCTTTAGCTATAAAAACTGCTTTTTTAAGTTCCACAATAAGTTTTATATTTTATAATATCTTTTTCTTGCATCGGTGTTTTATACTTTTCATCAATTTCAATTTTATAGTTATAAGGGTCACTAAAAACTCTTATGGCTTCTTCAAAAGGTTTATAATTTCCACTTTCAGCTGATTTAATTACTTTTTCAACTATCTCATTCCTTGGGATTACAACAGGATTTGATTTCTCCATCAACTCTCTTGATGTACATTTTGATTCCCATTTCTTTACAAATTCCTTGAGTTCTTCAGGATATTCTCCAATCGTCAATTTGTAGAATGTATTTGTGAAATCCATTTTATTCATATACATTATATTTAATAATTCATAAATCAATTCATGATCATTTTCTTCAGGTTTCTCTATCCCCAATTTATTAAAGAACTCTCTTTCAAAAGCTTCTTCATACAATTTTGAAAAATTCGAAATCACTTCTTCAATTTCTTCTTTTGTAACTTCTTCCAACAATACATCTAAAATGTATTCTGCAAATCTTGCAAGATTCCATTGATATATTTTGGGTTGATTGGAATATTTATATCTGCCAATTGTATCTATAGAACTGAAGACAGTTTCTGGATTGTATATGTCCATAAAAGCACACGGCCCATAGTCAATTGTTTCTACTGCCAAAGACATATTGTCAGTATTCATAACTCCATGTATAAATCCAACCGACATCCACTTTGCCATCAATTTTGCGCCTTGCTCTGAAATTCTTTTGAGTAAATCAAATGGGCTTACCCCGTCATACAATTTATTTGATACATAATTTAAAAGCTCTTTAACAGATTCTTTACCCATCTCACTTGCATATCCAAATGTCCCAAATCTCACATGAGTTTTGGCAAGTCTTAAACTGACAGCCCCATCTTCAACTTTATTTCTTATAACTGCATTTCCTGTTTTCGCCACAAATAAATTTCTAGTAGTAGGAACATTTAAATTATACATCGCCTCTGAAATTAAATACTCTCTAAGCATAGAACCCAAAGTAGCTTTGCCATCTCCGCCTCTTGAATATGGAGTCTTTCCACTTCCCTTTAAATGTAATTCCAATCCATCAACATCTCCAAGAAGTGCTGCTCTTCCATCTCCAAGCCTTGTAAAATATCCAAATTGATGCCCACTATACGCCATAGCTATAATTTCATCACTATCGTAATCTATTTCATCTATGTTTAAATTCAATTCAGATAATAATTTTTCATTGACCTTTACATATTCTTTAGGTCTTTCTGTAGGTTTTACTCTTGAATAAAATAATGAAGAGAGTTCATTTAAATATTCATGATTCATTTTAAATTCTCCAATAGTTTTAAAGTGAAATCATATACTCGTTCAGCTGAAGAGATACTGATCCTCTCTTTAGGAGAGTGTGCATCAAACATATTAGGTCCGAATGAAATCATCTCTGTATTAGGAAGTACTTTCTTTAAAATTCCACACTCAAGTCCTGCATGAACAGCTTCAAAAGTTGCCTTAGGTGAATACATACTATTCCAAGTTTCTTCAGCAATATCTTTTAATTTGCTTTCAGGTTCATATTCCCAACCAGGATATTCATTCTCTATAAAAAATTTAGCTCCGGTCATACTTGCAATTACTCTAAGTTTATCTATTAAAAATTCCAACTTAGACTCAGATGATGAACGCACTGAAATAGTATATTCTACCTTTTCTTCATCTTGTACAATTACTGCATTGTTCAATGAAGATTCCACTAAGCCACTTATATCTTTAGAATAAGAAAACACTCCATTTGGAATTGAGGCTACAAAATTTATAAAGTTGTCTGATACTTTTTCACTTAAAACTCTATTAATTTCAATTTCTTCTATATCTACTTTTAAATTTGGATCTGTATTTTTATATTCGTGGGCAAATGCTGATTCTAAATACTTTATCTTTTCCTTAGCTCTTTCAATATCTTCAACTTGTAACACAAACTCATTTGAATTTGCAATTGCATTATGTTTTGTTCCACCATTTATAGTTGACAACCTTACTTTCATCTCATTTCTTAAACCGCTCAAAATTCTTGAAGATAGTACATTTGCATTGGCTTTATCTTTATAAATTTCCATTCCTGAATGTCCGCCTTCAAGTCCAAAAATTTTCACCTTTAAAGCTTTATTATTGTTTTCTTCCCATTCAGTTTGAAAATCTACCACAACCTCCGCTCCACCAGCACTACTTACTAAGAAAATCCCTTCTTCTTCAGAATCTATATTTAATAGATAATCTCCATCTATATCACCTTTTTGAATTGTTCCAGCACCTTTCATTGTAGTTTCTTCTTCCGTTGTTATCAGAACAGTTAATTTAGGATGTTGAATATTTTCAGAATCTAATATTGTTAAAGCGTACGCAACTGCTATTCCATCATCGCCGCCTAATGTTGTCCCTTTCGCTTTTAAATAATCTCCGTCTATATACATATCTATCGGGTCTTTTTCAAAATCATGAGTACTGCCATCTTCTTTAACACAAACCATATCCATGTGTCCTTGTATTATGACACCTTTCGAGTTTTCATAACCTTCTGTTGCCGGTTTTTCTATTATTACGTTGTTTGCTTCATCTTTTCTCACAGCTAAATTTCTCTCTTTAGCAAAATTAACTAAAAACTCAGAGATAGCTCCCTCATTTCCTGAGCCTCTTGGTATTTGATTTATCTCGTAGAACCAATTAAAAATTGGATTTTTTCTTAAATTTTCCATTACGTACCTCCTATATCTTATTCAATTTTACCCAATTATCTGCAATTAAAAAAGGTGGCAATGCCACCCTAATTAAAATACTAATAATTCTTCCGCTCTATATTTAGTTTCTACAGGCTTATCTTGTTTTGGCTGAGCTTTAGGTTCAGCTACTGCACTTGGGTCTGCTGCTTCATATACAAGTTGTTCCACTCCCCAAGACTTTAATTCTTGAGCTGTTCCTATCCAAACCGGCATTCCCACAGTTGCTCTTGGAAATACAAATTGTTCAATGTCATAATTAAACATTCTTATACAGCCATTTGACGCATATTGTCCCAATTGATGCGGTTTTATATTTCCGTGTATTCCATATCCGCTTGCACCAGGTATGCTAAGTCCCATCCATCTTTCTCCAAGTGGATTTTTAGGGTCATCCGGTAGAGCCGGAGAATACTTTCCACCCATTCCTCCCCATGCTGGATTTTTATGCATGTTTGCAATTTTACCTTTTGCAGAAGGTGTTGGAGTATCTGAAGCTCCAACTGTCACGGGGAATTTATAAATAGGAGATTTCCCATGGTAGTAAGTCAAAACTCTTGTAGTTGTGTTTACTGTGATCCAATCTCCATTAGTAGGTGGGGTTAGAATAACATCTTGAACCACCATATTTTGATTGTAAAGTACTTTATTAGTCATGCCATCTAACTTTCCTGTTACCGGCAAATTAGACAGAGCTTGAAATCTCTTTATCTCTTCAACTTTTCTGTATCCAGACTTATCCATAAAAGTATTTTCTCTTACATACTTAGCATAAACTCCAGTACTGTTGAAAATACAAATGCAAAGTACAAAACTAAAAATAACACTTTTTAAAATTTTATTCATCATTTTCCCCTCTATAATAATGGTTTTAAAAATTTTCCTGTATATGATTTAAGATTTTTTGCAACTTCTTCAGGTCTGCCCTCAGCGATTATTTCTCCTCCGCCATCTCCGCCTTCAGGCCCTAAATCAATGATGTGATCGGCAGTTTTTATCACATCTAAATTGTGTTCAATTACAACAACGGTATTTCCTCTGTCTACCAACTCATTTAAAACACCAATCAATTTTCTAACATCTTCTGAATGTAGACCGGTTGTAGGTTCATCAAGTATATACATAGTGTTTCCCGTTGCAACTTTTGAAAGTTCAGTAGCAAGCTTTATCCTCTGTGCCTCTCCACCTGAAAGTTGAGTAGACGGTTGGCCAAGCTTGATATAAGAAAGCCCAACATCTCTTAAAGTTTCAAGTCTTCTCTTGATTCTTGGATGTACTTCAAAGAAATCTATAGCCTCTTCAACCGTCATATCAAGAACTTCAGAAATATCTTTTCCCTTGTATTTTACTTGCAAAGTTTCACGATTGTATCTCTTTCCTTTACAAACTTCACAAGGAACATATACATCCGGTAAGAAGTGCATTTCCACTTTTATTATTCCGTCACCTTTACAAGCTTCACATCTACCACCCTTAACGTTAAATGAAAATCTTCCTTTTTTATATCCTCTCATTTTAGATTCGGTAGTTTCTGCAAATATATCTCTTATTATATCAAAAGTTCCGGTATAAGTTACAGGATTAGAGCGTGGTGTTCTTCCTATTGGACTTTGGTCTATATCTACAACCTTATCTATATGCTCAAGTCCTTTTATTTCTTTATGCTTTCCAGGTTTTATTCTTGAACGATTGACCTTGCTAGCTAAAGATTTAAACAATATTTCATTTATAAGTGAACTCTTTCCACTTCCGGACACTCCTGTAATAGCTACAAATTGTCCCAAAGGTATTTTCACATTTATATTCTTTAAATTGTTTTCAGCTGCTCCAATTATCTCAATTTCTTTTCCAGTATACTCTCTTCTCTCTTTAGGAACCTCTATTTTCTTACGTCCAGATAAATAAGCTCCAGTAATTGACTCTTCACAAGCCATCACTTCCTCCGGCGTACCCTGCGCAACTATGTGCCCACCAAGCCTTCCGGCGCAAGGCCCTATATCAACTATCTGATCTGCCATTCTCATAGTGTCTTCGTCATGTTCTACAACTATTAGAGTGTTTCCAACATCTGTGAGTTCACGAAGTGCTCCTAATAATTTTTCATTATCTCTCTGATGTAAACCAATGCTTGGTTCATCTAAGACATATATAACACCAACAAGTTTTGAACCTATTTGCGTCGCCAATCTTATTCTTTGAGATTCTCCACCAGAAAGAGTCCCGCTCATTCTTGAAAGTGATAAATATTCTAACCCAACAGTCTCTAAAAATCCAAGTCTTGCATTTATTTCCTTTAAAATTTCAGCTGCTATCATATTTTCTTTTTCAGATAACTTTAAATCTTTAAAAAATTTAACTGCATTAGAAATTGAAAGTTCTGTTAACTCAAATATATTTAAACCGCCAACTTTTACAGCAAGTGAAGACTCTTTAAGCCTTGCTCCATGACATTTTGGACATGGTGTATCGCTCATAAACTCTTCTATTCTTCCAAGTTGAGCGTCTGAACTGGTCTCCATATATCGACGTTTTAAATTCTTTTTAATTCCCTCAAACTCTCCAACATAGAGTTTATCTCCCGAAAAATGAGAATTGAATTTAAACTTTAGCTTTCTATCAGAACCGTTCATCAACTCATCTATAAATTCCTCAGGAGCATTTTTAATGGGTTCATCTAAGCTAAATTTGTGAGCTTCGGCAAGAGCTTTTATCATCTGATTGTAATAAGTTCCATCTACTGTTGAATAACAAGCTATTGCTCCTTGATTTATTGACAAATCTTTATTAGGCAAAACTAACTCTTCATCAACTTCTTTTGAAAACCCAAGACCATTACACACTTCACAAGCACCTATTGGTGTGTTAAATGAAAAAGACCTAGGAGTTATCTCTTCAATAACTATATCACATTCAGGACAAGCTAATTTTGAAGAAAATATTAATTTTTCTCCATCTATAATATCCACATAGACCAAACCATCTGAAAGAGATAGAGCTTGCTCCATAGATTCTGCAAGTCTTGACTCTATTCCCTCTCTTATAATTAATCTGTCAATTACTACATCAATATCGTGTACTTTATTTTTATCAAGTTCTATATCTTCATCCAAGTCGTGCATTTCTCCATCTATCACAACTCTAATAAAACCGTCTTTTTTTAATTTATCTAAATTTCGCTTATGCGTGCCCTTTCTTCTGCTTATTACCGGAGATAGTATTTGTATTTTAGTTCTCTCTTCAAGCTCTAAAACTTTATCAACCATCTGGTCAATTGAAAAGGATGTTATCTCCTTGCCACATTTAGGACAGAAAGGATGTCCAACCCTCGCATATAAAAGTCTTAAGTAGTCATAAATTTCTGTGACAGTTCCCACAGTTGAACGCGGATTTTTGCTAGTGGTCTTTTGGTCTATAGATATGGACGGACTCATTCCCTCTATATAGTCCACTTCAGGTTTATCCATTTGCCCCAAAAATTGCCTTGCATAGCTCGACAAACTCTCGACATATCTTCTTTGCCCTTCGGCATAAATTGTATCAAACGCAAGAGAGGACTTACCCGAACCGGAAAGCCCTGTAAATACCACAAATTTATTTCGCGGAATTTCTAAATCAACATTTTTTAAATTGTGTTGTCTCGCTCCTTTGATAACTATATTTGAACTACTCATGTTCACCTCAATTATCTTTTATCTTCTCCATTGTATCTTTTAATTCTTTAATCTTATCCCTTATTTCTGCTGCCTTTTCAAAATCAAGAGACTCAGCCGCCTTGTACATTTCGGTCTTTAGTGCATCTATCATAGCCTGTATTTCCTCATTAGAAAAACTTTCTACAGCTTCATAATTGACTTCACTTTCTGCAGCTATTGTAGCTTCTATTACTTCCCTTACACTCTTTGATACAGACTTAGGTATTATGCCATGCTCCTTGTTAAACTTGTCTTGAATTTCCCTACGACGATTAGTTTCATCGAGCGTTGTTTTCATAGATCCAGTAATAGTGTCTGCATACATTATTACCTTCCCTTTTACATTTCTTGCAGCACGACCTGAAGTTTGAATAAGAGAAGTTTCACTTCTAAGAAATCCTTCCTTATCTGCATCCAAAATAATTACCAAAGACACTTCCGGTATATCCAAACCTTCACGCAACAAGTTTATACCCACAAGTACATCATATACACCAAGTCTTAAATCCCTTATGATTTCCATTCTCTCGATTGTATCTATATCTGAGTGCATATAAGTTACTTTCATTCCTATCTCTTTTAGATGTCGACTCAAATCCTCTGCCATTTTTTTAGTAAGAGTAGTCACTAAAACTCTTTCTCCTGAATCTATTCTGTCATTTATTTCGCCAATTAAATCATCAATTTGATTCTTAGTAGGTCTGACTTCAATTTCAGGGTCCAATAGTCCAGTAGGTCTGATAATCTGTTCAACTTTATTCTGTTCATGCTCCTGCTCATAAGGACCAGGAGTTGCAGAAACATATATTGTCTGATTCATTAACTCTTCGAACTCACTAAAATGTAGTGGTCTATTATCAAGTGCCGATGGTAATCTGAATCCATAATCTACAAGAGTTTGTTTTCTCGCTCTATCCCCATTAAACATACCTCTTATCTGCGGCAAAGT
>NZ_JAXDSS010000059.1:0-5482 GCF_034090345.1 Peptoniphilus sp.
AAAATTCTCGGCCACTCTTCTACAAATATAACAGATAAAACCTATATCCATAAAGACTTAAGCCAGTTAATTACAGCGATTGAGACGATAGAGATATAATACATTTTGTATATTATACGTATATTTTGTGTATATTACGAACCGATTTTTAGTGGTTTTTAGTGATATGTACTGATACGATAAAAAAATAGAACCCTTGGAAGTTGGTGTTTCCAAAGGTTCTGATTTTTTGTATGAAAAATATTTTTATCTCTTTGAGAATTGTGGAGCACGTCTTGCTTTCTTTAAACCATATTTCTTTCTTTCTTTCATTCTTGGATCTCTAGTTAGGAATCCAGCTTTTTTAAGAATAGATCTATGTTCCGGATCCACTTCAAGAAGAGCTCTAGCAATACCATGTCTGATAGCTCCTGCTTGACCAGTGTATCCACCACCTTGTACTTTAACAATTACATCAAATTGAGCAACTGTTTCAGTAAGTTCAAGAGGCGCCTTAGCAACAGTTATAAGAGTTGCATAATCAAAATAATCTTCAATATCTCTATTGTTTACAGTAAATTTACCATTTCCTGGTAGAAGTCTAACTTGAGCTATAGATTTCTTTCTTCTTCCAGTTCCTCTATATTGAGTTCTTTCCATTTCCTACCTCCTCAGTTGATTTCCAATACTTCAGGTTTTTGAGCTTCATGAGGATGTTCCGCACCAGCATATACCTTTAGCTTTGTAAACATCTGTCTTCCAAGCCTTGACTTAGGAAGCATACCCTTTACAGCATATTCTACCATTCTTTCAGGGTGTTTCTCTCTGAGTTGTTTGTAGGCAATTTCACGTCTTCCACCTGGATATCCAGTATGATAAGCATGGATTTTTTGTTCCCACTTATTTCCTGTAAGTTTTATCTTATCAGCATTAATTACGATAACATAATCACCTGTATCCACATGAGGTGTATATATTACCTTATTCTTTCCTCTTAGGATAGACGCTATTTCAGAACTAAGTCTTCCTAGCACCTTATCAGTTGCATCTACTACATACCATTTTCTATCTACTTCATTGGCTTTAGCCATATAAGTTTTCATAGATTTCCTCCTGTTTTAAAGTTTTCCGGGGCTTTTAAAACACTCCTATTATTTTAATACATAAACCTCTACAGGTCAAGTGTTTTAGGGAATTTAATTTTTAAATTTACAATTGAATTAATTATAAATTTAAATACCTATTATTTTTCTATCTTTTCATTTTCAAGTGGAGAATATATATCAGATTCTTTCATAAATTTTTGAACATCTTTTTTAACTCTTGTTACAGATGCCATGGTTCCTACGCCTGCTATACATCCACCAGGACAAGCCATTCCCTCTAATAAATAACCATTGTATTTTCCAGCTTTGGCTATTTTTACCATTTTTACACACTCTTGTAGTGTATTAGCTCCTACTATATTAATTTCTCTATCAGGTTCTAATTCCAATGCAACTTGTTTTACAGCTTCTGCAACTCCGCCAGCAATTGGGTATCCCCTTCCCAATGCTGATGCATCTTTAACATCATTTTCAATAACTATTTCTGAAAGTTCTATTCCTTTAGCTACAAACATACCCATAAGCTCTTCAAATGTTATTACAAAGTCAACATGTGATTTAACTTTAGTATCTAAAGCCTCTAACTTCTTAGATGTACAAGGACCGATAAAACAAATTATTCCTTCAGGGTCTTTTTCATGTATATATTCAGCAGTGTATCTCATAGGGGACCCCGAATCTGAAATTTGTCCAGAAAGTTCCGGGAATTTATTTTTTACCATTAACGCCCAAGAAAAACAGCATGATGTTCCCATAAATGGAATATCATTTGGTACTCTATGTATATACTCCTTAGCTTCATTCATAGTTGTAACGTCCGCTCCAAGAGAAACTTCTACTACATCTTCAAATCCTAATTGTCTGATCCCTTCAACTATTTGTGCCGGAGATGAGTTAGCACCGAATTGTCCAACAAAAGAAGGTGCAACTGCAGCATAAATTCTCTTTCCTGATTTTATAGCTTTTATAAGTTGATATATTTGAGTTTTATCAGCTATTGCTCCAAATGGGCAACTAGCTATACACCTCCCACAAGCTACGCAGTTATCGTGATTTATTTCTGCTCTACCATATTCATCAGAGCTTATACAATCAACCCCACAAACGGCTGCACAGGGTCTTTCATACATAACAATTGCACTATATGGACATGCTTCTTTACATCTGCCACAATTTATACATTTTTCTTTGTCTATATGAGCTCTTGATCTCCCAACAGACACTGCATTTACAGGGCATACATTTGTACATGGATGTGCCATACATTTTCTACAGTTGTCCGTAACTACATGAGCTTTTGTAGGACATGCTTCACAAGCAAATTTTATTACATTAATCAAGGGTTTTTCATAGGCATTAGTATCTATATCTACTTTATCAAAACCATCTGTGAGCTTTTTATATACAGATATTTCTCTGGCATCCATTCCCATTGCAAGTCTTAATCTCTCGTCTGCAACAGCTCTTTCTCTGAAAATATCCTCTCTATACTTTGCGACTTCACCGGGTACAATTCTATAAGAAGAATCTTCAAGTTCTGAAATATCTATATCATAATAAGCAATTCTGGCTACTTCAGCAAATACCTTTCTTCTAATATCTACAATACTTTGATACGTCTCTTTCATTCTTACCTCAGCTTCTTAATTTATTTATAATTTTTTCACTTACTTCTTGTGGAGTAGCTCTAAAAATAATTTCATCATCTATTATCACAACTGGAGCATTTGTCGATTCTTCTTCAGGATTGCAATACTCACCATTCAAGCATTGTCCCAATTCTATCTCTAAATTTTCAGCTGAGCAATAATCTGACTCTGGTCCACAAATATCATTTTGTAGTAATTCTACTGCGTCATATATCGCGTTTGCCCCCATAAGTGTACATCTAGATCCCATACAAATAGTAACTTTCATCTACATTCCTCCTATTTTTGACGTGTATGTGCTATTCTTGCAGCTGCTGCAGCTGCTATAGCTGCTATTAAATCATCTGCAAATGTCTCTACATTCTTAAGTGAGTCTGATTTTTTCTTTCTCTTATCTAATTCATCAATAATACCTATTTTCTTTTTATCTAAGTATCCAAAATTAGTAAGACCTATAGTTCCATATAAATTTACAATCCCAAGTGGCAAAACTTCATCTATACCATACAATTTTTCGTCTTTTGCAATAATTGTTTGAATAGGTTCCGGTAATAGTTGTTTTTGCGCCATTTCATCTATAGCAAGTCCTGTTAATACAGCATGAACCACTTCTCTTTTCTTTAGTACCGCTTCTATGTTTTCTAAACATTCATCCAATGTTAAATCTTCAACATATTCTTTTTGTAATAAAAGTACTATTTCAGCAATATCTTTAAGCTTAACTCCTATTCCTTCTAACTTTGCTACAGTTGTATCATATAGCATTTTTGGATCATAATTATAACTCATAAAGCCTCCTTCATTCTAACACATTACCTCTTGTAGTTCCTTCAATTGAATATTCCCACATTCCATTCTTTTCTTTCATAGCTTTCTTTTGTATATTATTAAATATTTTTTGATATTTATCATTTGGTTTAAAAGTGTAGACCCTAGCAAGACCGTATCTTAAAGCTATGCCAGAATAATTTAAATTTTCTATAGTCTCTTTATTCAATTCATTTGGTATTTCTAACCATATATATCCAAGTATTCTACCATATTTATCTATTGTTTCTACATCTTTTTCTATAAAAACTTTTTTATTGAGCATTATCTTTTCAGCTAAATCTTTAGCTTCTAAAGATAGATATTCTTTTTTAGAAATTTCTGGAGAATTTATACCTATTATTCTTATTTTTTCTCCATTACTTGTTATTACTGTATCTCCATCTATTACTTTTGTCACAATAATTTCATTATAATTATCTATTATTAATTCACTGCTGCTTTTTAAATAGATGTAAATTATAACTAAAATTATTAGAAGCATAAAAGATAGATATCTATTATCTTTCATTTTTTCTTTTTCTCATTTCCATCATTTTTCTACGTCTATTAATTTTAACTCTCTCTCGTTTTATCGATATACCAAATACTATAGTTGGAATCAATGAACTAATGAAAAGAAATAAATAATTTGAATCTATTCCCAGCACTTCCATAGGATATACAAAAGGAAACATAAATAAATCCATTGGTAATCTCCAAAGATTACCTGCAACTTCAAATCCCTCTTTTGAATGCATTCCTATTAGCGAAATTATAGCCAATATTAAAAACAATAAAACTATAATGTTCCCAGAAAAGAAATCCAGCTTAGAGTTAGCTTTTTTAGAAAGACCTTTCCCAAAATTGTAGTACAATATTAAAGGAATAATTGAAATTATAATTTTAAATATTAAATTCCCATAAAATATCTTTAATAAAGTTTGATTTAGATTTATCAATGTTGCAATTCCAAACATAAACACTACAACAATCAGATGTATAAATAGTCCTCTAGTATTATTTCTCATTTTTCACCTTCTAACATATTCCCGGTCTCTTTTAACTCCCCGGAAAGTGTATTCCATATAACTTCAACATCTTGTTCTTTGCTAATTTTTTTGATCTCGTCTTCTGTACTCAAGAATAGTGTTGTTGATAGGTAATCGCTTAGTCCTGAGTCTTTTGTGATTATGCTTATTGAGTTGTAGTCTCCTTCCGGATACATTGTCTTAGGGTCTATTATGTGGTGGTATTTTCTTCCTTTGTATTCGAAGTATCTTTGATAGTCTCCGCTTGTTACTACTGATGTGTCGTTTAGGTTCAGTACGGCTAGGAATGTGCTGTTGTCTCCTTTGTCGTTTGGGTTTTGTATGGCTACTGTGTATGTTTCTTTTATTGGGTGGTTCCCTATTAGTTTTACATTTCCTCCTGCTGATATTAGTCCGCTTTTTACTCCTATTTGTTTTGCGTATTCTCCTATTTTTTCTGTTGCGTATCCTTTTGCTACTGCTCCCAGGTCCAGTTTCATTCCTTTTTCTATATAGATTGTTTTGGTTTTTTTGTCTGTTTTTATTTTTGTTGTGTCTGTTAGGTTTCTTAATGCTTCTAGTTCTTCTTTTTCCGGTAATGGGTGTCCGAATTGTTTTATTGCTTCTGCTTCTCCTCCGTCTAAGTGGGCTTCTCTGTATTTTGTCCATATGTCTATTATTGGTCCCATTGCTATGTTTACTTTGTTTGTTATTGTTTTTTCTCGTTCTAGGGTTGTTTCTATTAGGTTGTATAGGTCGTCTGATACTTCTACCGGTTGTACTCCTGCGTTATCGTTTATTGTTTTTAGGTTGTTTAGGTTTTCGTAGTTGTTGTATCTGTCGAATTCTCTGTGTAGTCTAAAGTATTCGTTTCGCATTTTTTCTAGTTTTTCGTTTGCTGTTTTTTCGT
>NZ_JAXDSS010000137.1:0-1923 GCF_034090345.1 Peptoniphilus sp.
TTTAAGGTTGAATATGATGAGAATTTTATTTATGCAGAAAAACATTACAAGTTTTTAAAAATAGAATATTAAAATTTGCCTCTTTGTATATCAAAGGGGTTTTAAGCTGTAAATACATATGGGAGGGAATTGATGGATAAGGATATGCTTTCACGTTATAGAGATTTGAAAAGAGAACTTAGAATTTTAGAGTTAGAAAATAAAAAGCTAAATAAGACAGAAATTGTAGTAGATAAAGTGCAGGCATCTAACACAGAATTCCCTTATCAAGAAATGAGCTTACCTATAATTGGCATGAGAGAGCTTACGGACAGGGAGAAGGCTATTAGGGATAGTTTAAATGCACAGTGGCAGAGAGCTTTTGATTTGCGTTTAGAGATAGAGGATTTTATTAATAGTATAGAGGATAGTAGGGTTAGGATAGTGTTTAGATTGAGATATGTCGAGGGTTGGAGCTGGCTTAGGATAAGTTCTTATATGGGCAGTGTTAATGAGAGTTACTCTAGAATGATTCATGATAGATTTCTAAATTCCTAAAACTTTGGGCGGTTTATCCGAAAAAAATAGTTTATAATATATATAGCAACATATGTTATATTTAATCAGCGAGAGGTAAAAATGCAAGAAATATTTATTTTTGTAGATGATTCAGGGACTCTACATAAGAATTCAAATAATGATTATTTTATTTATGCCGGATATTTATTTTTAGATAAAGATAAAAAAGAAGACGCCAAAAGACAATACAAAAGTTTAAATCGCAGAATAGCTAATGAATTACAAAGAAACGATGAACTAAAGGGTTGTAATTTAACGCCAAAACATAAAAGAGCTTTATTTAATGTAATGAGAAACGAATATAGTTTTCATGTAGCAGTTAAAATATCTAATATTTATACTTATATTCTTGAGAATAAAAAATCGATTGTAAGGTATAAAGATTATATTATAAAGAGAATACTTAAGTACAGTATAAATGAATTAATAAAAAAAGAAAAAATTAATCCATATGAAGATTTGAAAATAAATATAGGTATTGATGAACAATTAACGTCTACTAATGGTTTTTATACACTAAAAGACTCTGTATATGAAGAATTAAAAACAGGGATAACTAATTATGATTATGGGACGTTTCACAAACCAATAGTTTTTGGTGAGTTGGAAGTTTGTGTATATTATTGTGATTCAAAGTCCAATTATTTAATTCAAGCAAGCGATATTTTAGCTAATAGAATTTTTGTGTCATATAGAGATAATAGACAAAATCTAAGAAAAATAAATAGGCATTTTATATTGACTTTGCCTTAAAATAGGGTATAATAAAAATACAGATAATACTGTTTACACTTAGAAACAGATAGTGATATTAAGCGTACTGTTGAGTACGCCTGACTAAGTGGGAAAAGCCCTTACTTATAAGTAAGGGCTTTTTTTGTGGTTTTAATTTTGTGCGTTTTGTGCGAAATGTGCGTGTTATATTAATAGAGTAGAAATGTGTATTCATTTTGACCTCTTAGAATAGTTAGTAAAGAGAACCTTATTGATTTAGGGTTCTTTTTTGTTATGTAAAAATAGAAAGGTGGTGTGGTATTGGCACTTAATAAAAAACAAAAGAGATTTGTGGAAGAGTATCTTATTGACCTCAATGCCACACAGGCAGCTATAAGGGCAGGATATTCTCCAAAAACAGCTAAGGAAATAGGAAGTGAAAACCTAACAAAACCTAACATTAAATCTGAAATAGATAAAGCAATAGCAGAACGTTCAAAAAGAACGGGAATAAATGCAGATAGAATACTACAGGAATTAGGAAAACTGGGTTTTGTAAATATAGCTGATGTAGTAGATTTAGAGACGGGAAAAGTAAAAGACAGTGCATCTGATGAAGACTTAGCTTGTATCCAATCTATAAAAATAAAG
>NZ_JAXDSS010000060.1:0-27090 GCF_034090345.1 Peptoniphilus sp.
ATCCGTCATGTCATGTATAACTGCTCAGCAGCAAGACCTACCCTTGAGGGAGAAACCAACGAGGAGTCAAGAGAAGTTCAACCAGAAACACTGTCTATTCAAGCAAGACCACTTCCAAATGGTAATGTAAAGGCTAGAACAGGTGAAGAGACTACGAAGGAAACTTATGATGGTTGGTACAAGTCAGTCTATATGCCAACAGAAACTACAGTAACACCTTCAAGAGCAAGTGTTGGAGGTAAATAAATATGGCACTAACCAAGAAAATTCAAATCGATGGGAAAGAAGTTGTTTTCCGTGCATCAGCAGCTATCCCAAGAATCTATAGACTTAAATTTGGAAGGGATATCTTTAAAGACTTAATGGAACTTGAAAAATCCATGAAGAAAAATGATGAAGATAAATCTAATCTTGATATAGGTTCACTTGAGTTATTTGAAAACATAGCCTATGTAATGGCAAAACATGGAGATAAAAATATATCGGATAGTCCAGAAGAATGGCTTGATAATTTCTCCACTTTTTCGATATACCAGATCCTTCCCCAGTTAATTGAACTGTGGGGATTAAATATTAAGACAGAGGAACTACCTAAAAAAAGTAAGACCAACTGAAAGACCAATGACTACGCCTTTATTTTTACTAAGGGCAGTGGAACTTGGTCTTTCTATTTCTGATTTATCCCTACTAACAATTGGTCTTGTAAATGATATGTTCACAGAAAAGAATAATGACGACTATAAATACAAAGAAGTAGCTACACAAGAAGATTATGATAAATTTTAACAATTTTGCAAATATAATTGCATCACAAAAAGGGAAATGTTATAATAAAGTCAAATTAAGAATGTTAGATAGGTAGGTTCAAAATACTTTGGAAAATAGAATAAAACAAATTAGGAAAGAAAAAGGATTAACTCAACAAGAATTAGCCTATGAGTTAAGTGTAACAAGACAATACATTAGTCTTTTGGAACGTGGAGAGGCTCAACCAACGATTTCAGTAGGAATAGAAATTGCAAACAAACTAAATACATGTGTTTATACATTATTTGGTTTTGATAAGTTTGAGTGTGAGCAGTGTCATGAAGACTCAGGAGGAAATTAAATGGTATATTTAAATCCACAGAGGTATAAGAATGGTGATATATTATATTGAAATGAAGATTGAACAAAACAATTTTATTTTAGGGCATTTATTTTGAAGCCTTAAGGAGGTATTCGTATGAAAAAAACAATGATATTAGTATTAATAATGATTTTTTGTTTTTCCGGTGGTGCTGTTTATGCTTATAATGGAAATGAATATTTGGAAGACTATGATGTTGTGCTAGGTAGTTTAGATGAAGATTATGAAATATTAAATCAAGATTTGGTAGATAGAGATAAATTAGAAATAGATAGTAAAATTAAGAAACAATTGAGTAGTATATCGAATGATTATTTGAAAGATTTTATAAATAAATTTAATAACTATTCAGATATAATTACTTTCTTTTATAACGAAGATGATGGAATGATTCATGCTAACTTTAAAATTTCAAATCAAAGAAATAGTTTAAGTTCGAATTATTTATCACACAGTTCGGATTTTAAGGAAGATTATGGTGAATTGACTCTGATAGTAAATGACTTTATGAATTTCGAAAATTACTACAGACAATTTAATTCACCTACTCTTTATAGGGATCAAAAAGGTTGCAAGGTAGAAGAATATGAGGCCATAGATAAAACAAATTTTGATAGTTTGATGAGGATTTCTGGGACTCAGTTGATCAGAGATTATTTTAGTTCTAGAAACTACACAGTTTCCTTAGCTTTTTTTAATCATAGCTTATTAGATAACCCTTCTAATCTAAGATATCAAACTGAAGGTGGGAATAAAGGTCCAATAGTAACAGCTTTAAAAGATGGTCTTTACGAAAATGGTTTTGTCAGACAAGTAGCACGCTTTGGATATGAGGGTAACAATGAAAGCAATATAGATGGGCAATATATCAAAGATAATTATTTTTCTGAATTTAACAGTGGAGATTTAAAATATGCTATACATGGACTCCATAATATAAGATTTCATAGGATGTATTATGGGAGAACTTACTTTAGGTTTTTTGATGTATACGACTTTAATCGCTATTTGAGTTTTATACTAAATCTAACAACTAGTGGAACTACTCCATACAATATCACCGTAGAAGGTTTGGTAATAAATGATTGGCTTCAATAAACATAATCACTGGAATAGATCCACGGTGTATAGTTATAGTTGCTTATTCGTATATATCATTATACTCGTAGTAGCCAGCTATCACAAAATAAAGGGCAATGGTGATATGGTCATTGAAATAACAAATAACACATTATATCTCAGCCTATTGTTTTCATTCATAGGAATATTATTTATTCCCAAGAATCTTTTTGTATGGATTCATATTTGGGTTCCTATTCTATGTAATGTGCCATTTTTCTTGTCTCTCATTGCAGTAACTCATGGTAATATTACTGAAGTTATTAGTTATTATTTTGAATCTATTATTAATGCGCCAATAAGAGTAATTAGATTATTATTTCAAATTTAACATAGAGCCTTTTAAAAAGCATCTAGAAAATTCTAGGTGCTTTTTTCATGATATGACGGGCATGTCGTCAGTCTGTGGTGAAAGTCCACGTAGGGCGTAGTTGCCCGTCATACAATGAAAAGAGATACCTTTTCAAGTATCTCTAAATTTATATCAAATTATTTTTCTGAAATTATTCTATAATATGCCTTTGAAGTAATTTTATATACAGCAAAATATATTACCAAGTACACGATAAAAATTATTCCAAACGATGTCGCTTTATCAAATGTGTTTGTCATTCCAATTATTAAGAACAAATCATTGATTAAGAAAAACGCAACAAATATGTGTATAAAAGCTACGCTCGGTGGCAATAAAAACACCATCCAAACCTGTGATTTTATAGATTTTTTTATCTCTTCCTCTGTCATTCCAACTCTACGCATAATATTAAAATTATGTTTTGACTCATAACCCTCTTGAAGTTGTTTATAGTAAATTATAAGCGCAGTTCCAACTATAAACACAAATCCCAAGAAAGTTCCAACAAACATCAAAGCTCCAAATATAGCTAAAAATTCTGCTTTAGCATCAGTATAACCGGTAATTTGTATATCATATTTCAAATTAGCCCTTACATCTTTCATCGCTAAGTTTGGGTCTCCGTCAACATTAAACATTTCAAACTCAACCAAGCTCGCATCACCTAATTTAAAATTCTTTAAATCTTTTACCTCTAAAACTAAGCCACCCAAAATACTCATTTGGTTTATAGCTTTCTCATTTGCAAACTCTTTTCTCTTATCTACAACCTTATAAGTATTTCCATCTATGTTTAATTCATTTGCAACATCGTGCTTAGAATATGCAATTACCTCATCAGACTTTAAATTCTTATCGCTTGTCTGAATAACTACCAACGCCGTTGACGCACTATTAAAAGTCTTTACAAACTTTACGTTGCTACTTTCAATTTGAGTCATTTCCATTTTGTACTCTATTTTTTCGTCATCTTTTTTCTTATAACTTCCTTTTGAAAGTCCAGCATTGATTTGAGATTTTATCTCCTCTATTTCAGATTCAGAATAAATTTTATGGTCTATAGAATAAACTATATCTCTTGGGAAAATTCCTCTTAAAATTTTATCCCCCGACCAGTAAATTGAAAACGCAGAACCAAGCAGTACAATAGCGGCACAACTCATAATAGTTATGCTCGCAAGACCATTTGCATTTTGTCTTATTCTGTGTACTATCCCGGACAGAGAAGTAAAATTCTGAGGTTTGTAATAAAAATTCTTTTTCTTCTTCAAAAATCCTATCACAACTTCAGTAACCGCTCCAAACCCGACAAAAGTTCCAAGCACAACAAGTAATGTTGCAATGAAAAATATCTGTAGTGATTCAAGAGGATTCTTAGTCTTGAGCGCTAAATAATATCCCGCTCCGATTAAACAGACACTTAAAAGAGCACTCACACCAATCTTTAGAGAAGACTTTTTGTGCATTCTCTTCGCCTTTATAAGTTCTAAATTTCCAAGTCTTTTTATTTTGTATATTCTTCTAAATAATATTAAAACTTCTATTCCGGTAAAAACCAAAAAAGTAATTACGACTGGAATCATAGTAGGTAAAAAACCAGTTTCAGCTTGCACATGAATAGTTTTTAAAAGAAGACTTATCTCCAATTTATAAAACAAAACCGAAAAACATATCCCCAAAACCATTCCCATTGCATAAACTAATAGAGAATCTAAACAAACCACTTTAATAATTTGTCTTTTGTCTAAACCAAGCACACCGTACAATCCATACTCATCACTTCGCTTATCCATCAAAAAACCATCACAGTAATATAAAAACTGTGTGGAAAATACAAACAGTACAATTGCTCCGAGACCTAAAAGAGTTTGAACATGTTGCATACCATACTCTTTTGCCAAGCCCTCCATAACCGCAAGAGATACCAACGTTGAAAAACTCATTACCAAAAAACTGAAAGCTAAAATATATGGAACATAGACACTTTTATTCTTTCTTATTCCCTCTAAACTCAGTCTTCTATAAAGATTCAATTTTTACCTCCTAAATTTGTTAGAGTATTCATAATATCTTGGTACATTTCCATAGGTTGTCTATTCGCTCTATACAATTGGTGGAAAATTTCGCCGTCCTTTATGAATAAAACCCTACTCGCATAAGAAGCAGCCTTAACAGAATGCGTAACCATTAAAATAGTCTGTCCTGATTTATTTATCCCGTCAAAATATTCCAGAAGCGTATTAGACGAATTAGAATCCAAAGCCCCTGTCGGCTCATCTGCCAATATCAAATCAGGAGAAGTTATAAGACTTCTTGCAATAGCCGCCCTTTGAGCCTGACCACCCGACACTTCATAAGGATACTTATCAATTAAATCTTCAATCCCCAAAATATTAACAACATTTCTCAATTTATTTTGCATAATTGTTGGTTTTTCCTCAGATAAAACCAAAGGAAGCAGTATATTTTCCTTTATAGTCAACGTATCTAACAAGTTATAATCTTGAAACACAAACCCAAGATGAGTTCTTCTGTACTTTGCAGACTCGCTCTCAGAAATTTTCGAAATATCACGCCCATCAATCATAACCGAGCCATCAGTCGCCCTATCCAAAAGTGCAAGAATATTTAATAAAGTCGATTTACCACTTCCCGACTCGCCCATTATCGCAACAAATTCGCCCTTTTCAACCTCGAAATTAACTGACCTCAACGCCTCAACCGTCTTTAAACTAAATTTTGAACTATATATCTTTTTTAAATTAGCAACTTCTATAAATGCCATTTCATCACCTCATAAATATATTATATAAAAAAAGAGAAAATGCACCTTTATAAAAAACTTACATTTTCTCCTTCGACCTTACATTTTTGTAAGATGAATATTATTAATTTTTCTATTTAAAATATATCGAAACTTCTATGAGGTTTTTTATATATATTTTCAGAAAAATGAAAAACATCCTATGGCTGAGTATTTATGGTTAATAACGGCAATTACTAATCTGCCTACAACACTTATGCGACTATCCAAAATCTTTTGGGCTTAGGATTATAGCCTTCCCCTAGCCCTTACCTATATTGTAGCGGAATGAAAGTAATTGTAATAGAGAATTTCCGTCCCCTGTCGGGGATTTTTTTGTTTTTTCATTTAATAAAGGCGGTGTTGTAGAATGATCTTACCTCATTCTACAACACCGCCTTTTCTTCAGATTGAATTTTATATTTATTTTCTATTTAAAATATATGCCGACTTTAGTGCCTGATTCTGATTCTATTTTTAAATCTAAATTCAATTTCTTTAAGATTTCTTTTGTTAAATAGAGTCCTATGCCTGTTGATTTTGAATATATTCTTCCATTGTAGCCCGTATATCCCAGTTCTGTAACTCTTTTTAAATCTTCAGGCGCTATTCCTATGCCCGTATCGGTTATAAAAATTCCATTTTCTTTTATCTCTATTTTTACTTTTCCTTTTTCTGTATATTTTAAAGAGTTTGACAGCACTTGTTCTATCGCAAACATAAGCCATTTATAGTCCGTAACTATTTCTACCTTTTGTGGCTCATATTCGATTTTTATCCCCTTTTTAATAAACAATGGTGCATATTTTCTGATGACTTGTCTAGTCAGATCGTCTAAACTCACTTTTTTAAATACATAGTCTGTAGTTTTTGAGTTATGCCTTAGATAGTTTAAAAGCAAATTCAAATATTCTTCAACTGAAAAGATATTGTTTTTTAATTCAAATTTATCTATATCTCCTTCTAATTGCAGATTAATTGCTGCTATGGGTGTCTTTATTTGGTGAGTCCAAGTGGTTATAAATCTTTTAAATTCTTCCGCATTCTTATTATTTTCTGATATTTGTTCATTACATTCTTCAATTATGCTTTTCATTTCTATTATAGCTTCTTCTAATTCAACATTGTCTATATCTAAGTTTAAATTGATATTTTGCAAGTATGCTTTTATATTTTCAATATTCTTTTTCGTCTTAGTTACCTTATATTTTAAAATTGCTACTAATATAACTATCGATATTAGAGATGTGTATAAATAAATTCTCCAGTCTATATCAAACGCATAGAAAAAAATTCCATATAGCAATAACATAGACAGTACTGATGTATATATTTCTCTGTGCTGTCTTAAATATCTATTCCACATAATATCCCATTCCGATTTTTGTCTTTACAATATCTACTACACCTATTTCAGATAACTTTTTTCTAAGTCTGTTTATATTTACTGTGAGTGTATTGTCATCTACATATTCATCTGATTTCCAAAGTTTTAGCATCAGTTCTTCTCTTGATACAATTCCCGGCCTTTTAATTAATAGCGTTTCTAATATTTTTAATTCGTTTTTAGTAAGACTTTGTTGATTTTCATCTTTTTCTACTTCCATAGTTCTAAGGTTTAGGGTAAAGTCTTCGTGCTTTATAATCTCTTCTTGTTGTTTTCTACCTGTTCTTCTTAGAATGGTTTTTATTTTTACCAACAATAAATCCATATCAAACGGTTTTGTGAGATAATCATCCGCGCCCAAGTCCATTGCCATTATCATGTTCAAGTTATCATCTGCTGATGATAGGAATAGTATTGGAACTTCAGATGTGTTTCTTATCTCTCTTGTCCAGTGATATCCATTGTAGTATGGCAATTTCAAATCCATTATCACAAAGTCCGGATCAAAGTCTTTAAATGTTTTTAAGACGTCTTTAAAATCCAATTCACTTTCAACTGTGTATTCCCATTTAGTCAATTCTCTTTTTAGTATATCTCTTATATTTTTATCATCTTCTACCAATAGTATTTTCATATTCACCACATTAATTTATTTTTCTCTTTTATTCATATATAAATAAAAACAAAAGTCTCATAATTGATATATGCTTTATACAATTATTTTCAACGTATTTAAAACAAATTATACCACTACATACCAACAGCGACTCCAAATAAAAATACATCACTCTGATTATGTTGTTATTTGGTTTTTATATCTTTTGAAATAATTATACCCTTTATTTCCGCTTGAATTTTCAAATCAAATTAAAATAAGACAGAAATAGATCAACCTTAAGAAATTTTAAATATTAAGTTGTGAAATATTGTATAATATTATAAAAAACTATATCAAGTAGAAGATTAATTTGTGGTGAACTATGGGAATTTTCCATGACCTATGATGTAAAAAATTAATTGATAAACTGCTGAATAAATTAGATTTGCAAAAATCCATAGACACAACTCCTCTTGCCATAGCCAAAATGGGCCGAGATAAAACTTTAAATATAGATAATTTATATGTCTTTTAACTGTTATATGTCTAAGATATTGGAGCATAAAAAGATTATATAAGTAATTGGTATAAATCTTCTTACTTTAATCTTTAATTAAGTGAGGTTATACACGTGAAAAAGATACTGATAATTGAAGATGATAAAAATTTAAATAAAGGTCTTTCTATAGCTTTAAAAAAGGATTATAAAGTGATTTCTACATTTACTATAAATGAGTCAAAAAATTATATTGATATTTCTGATTTAATTTTACTAGATATGAATTTGCCGGATGGTGATGGACTTGAAATAATAAAATATACGAGACAAAGTTCATCAATTCCCATTATAGTTTTATCAGCTATAGATCTGGAAACATATATAATTTCAGCCATAAATTTGGGGGCAGACGACTATTTAACCAAGCCTTTTTCTTTAGGAATCCTAGAAGCAAAGATAAAAAGAGCCTTTGAAAAAATAGTGTCTTGTGATTTAAATCTTTATCAGAAAGATGGCCTAGATTTTAATTTCAATGAAAATGCTTTTTATGTAGATAACAAAAACATATGTCTTACAAGGACAGAGACAAAAATTTTATATTACCTAATAAAAAATAAGTCTCAAGTCATTACTAAAGAATTGCTATTTAATTTTGTTTGGGGAGTAGATGATGAATTTATCGATCAAAATACATTGAGTGTCAATATTTCTAGAATCAGAAATAAATTAAAACCATATGACCCTATAGAAACTGTATTTGGAGTTGGTTACAAATGGAAATATTAGTATGTGTTTTAGTAATTATAATAGGAATTCTTTCATATGAATATATAGTCTTGAGAAATGAGATGCTTGAACTTTCATCTTATATTGACAAGGCTTTAGATGGGAATTTAGAAATTACTGAATTTGATGAAAAAGAACTATCCAAAATAAAATCAAAACTCATTAAATTTTTATATGCCACTCAAGTAAAAGAGTCTAAACTAAATGCAGAAAAAAATAAAACTAAAGATTTAATAGCCGATATATCTCATCAGACAAAGACACCTATTACCAACCTCTCTCTCTACATTAATTTATTAGAAAAAGAGCCAAAAGAAGATTATATAGAGATTATAAAATACGAATTGGATAAGTTAAAATTTTTAATTGACAACTTAGTAAAATCTTCTAGGCTTGAATCTAATATTATTGTATTACAGAAAAATTCAGCAAACTTAAAAGATTTAGTAAATAAAGTTTTAGGAGAGTTTAATTCTATTTTGACAGAAAAGAATGTAAAGGTTTCCTTAACTTCAGAAGATTGTATTTTTGAATTAGACGAAAGATGGCTTAAAGAAGCTATCCATAATTTAGTAGATAATGCCATAAAATATTCATCCAATCACTCAACTATTAATATTTCAATTTATAAGTCTTACCTAAACTATAATCTAGATATAGAAAATGAGTGCAAAGACTTATCAGAAGAGGCTCTACCGAAAATCTTTGAAAGATTTTATAGAGGTAAAAATTCAATATCTAAAGATGGCATTGGTTTAGGTCTATTTATCTCAAGAGAAATTATAGAAAAACACGGTGGAAATATAAAAGCATCTTTAAATAAAGAAAAAATAAAATTTTCAGTGGACTTCCCCTTGTGAGAAGTCTTTTTTCTTACCAAATTGTAAGAAGTCTTGTAAGTAGTTTGTAAGATGTAGACGTTATATTAAATATAAAGAGGTGATATATATGTTAAGAGTGGAGAATTTAAAAAAATATTATAAAACTAACGATATTGAAGTAAGAGCTCTTGATGGAGTATCTTTCGAAGTCGAAAAAGGAAAATTTATTTCTATAATCGGAGCATCGGGTTCCGGTAAATCAACCCTATTACATTTATTAGGGGGACTTGATTATCCCACAAAAGGGAAAGTCTTGATTGATGAAACAGATATTTATGCTTTAAAAGATGATGAGAGAACTATCTTTAGAAGGAGAAATATCGGTTTCGTATTTCAAGCATATAATCTTTTACCAATGCTAAATGTGTATGAGAATATAGTTATTCCCTTTGGTCTTGATGGAGACAAGGTTGATAAAAAGTATGCCCAATACATAATTGACATTCTAGAGATAAGCGATCAAAGATATAAAATGCCCAATGAATTGTCAGGTGGACAGCAACAAAGAGTTGCTATAGCAAGAGCCTTAGTTACTAAACCATCTTTAATTCTAGCTGATGAACCCACAGGTAATTTGGATTCGAAATCATCATCACAAGTTGTTTACTTATTAAAAAAGATTAATAAAGAGCTTGGAAATACTATTCTTATGATTACTCACGATGATGCCGTCGCTCAAGCTGCAGAAAAATCTTTAAGAATTGAAGATGGAAGGCTGGTGGAAAATAATGAAAGTCAAAAATAAGACTTATATTAGGAGGCTTGCAAAAAACATTTTAAATGCGAATAAAAGTAGGAGAAATATTCTCTTATTAGCAATTGCTTTGACTTCTATACTATTTACAAGTCTGTTTTCCGTAGCCTTAGGTTTAGGAAAAAGCATGGAAACCCAAACGATGAAAACTATTGGAACAATAAGCCATGGTTCTTTTAAAGATATTTCCGACGAAGATATAGAAATATTAACCCAGGATAAGGATATAAAGGATTTTTCAGTAAGAGAAAAAGTTGGAATTCTTGATGATGAAAAAGTTATGGCAGAACTATCTTATATGGATAAGAAAGGATTTGAATGGTCTTTAATAGAAAAAGTTAAGGGAAAGTTTCCAGAAAAAGAAAATGAAGTATTTCTAGATATATCAACTGCTAAAAAATTAGGTTATAAGGGTGAAATAGGAGAAGAAATAGAAGTTCCTTTTAAAATAGAAAAAGCTTACACAGGAGAGATTATCGAAAAGAAAAGTGATAAATTTATTATATCTGGAACTTTTCAAAATCCTATTGACTCCAATGTCGGTGTAGGTCAAATCTATTTATCAAAAGCTTATGTAGATAAATTATCGATTCCAAAAAATAATAGCGATTTGGGAGTAATGTTAAATAATTCTTTTAAGATAGGGGATAAGCTTTTAAAAATTGCAGAGAGAAATGGTTATAAAGTTGTAGAGGACCCTGGAAATTTATCCGACAAGGAAATAAGGATTGGTGTTAACTTTGCCTATCTTTTATCTGGTGATAATAGTTTTGATTTTAATACATTTCTACCATACTTAGCTTTTTTGCTTCTGGTAATGGTCGCAGGATACTTAATAATAAACAATATTTTTAAAATATCCGTAAATGAAGATATTAAACTTCTGGGGCTTTTAAAAACAATTGGAATGACAAGGTCACAAATCAAAAGGCTTATTCATTTTGAGTCTTTAGCAGTAGCACTTCCATCAATAATAGTTGGAGATATAGTCGGAATTTCTATCGGAAAAGTTATTTTAAATAAAATATTTGTAAGTAATGAGATGTTAACTGATGTAAAATTATCTCTAACGCTAATAATCTTAATTATCTTATTTTCGACAGCTTTTACTTTGCTTACAGTATTTCTATCGGTGATGAGACCTGCAAGGTATGCAGCAAAAGTTTCTCCAATAGATGCCAGCAGATACAATGAAGCCGAGATAAAAAAGAAATATAAAAGCGAGGAGATTTCTCTAGGAAAGCTTGCTAGAAGACAAGTATTTTCCAATAAATTTAGATTTATATCAATTATTCTTTCAATGAGCTTATCAGCAGTTATTTTGAATAGTGTTCTAACCTACACTGAAAACATCGATTTAGAAAAAGGTTTGTCAGATATAATCGTAACTGATTATAATATAGCAAGTCCAAAATATTTTAGATATTTGTACTTAAGAAGTGAGGATGGTATTAATAAAAAATTTATTGATGAGATAGAAAATCTAAAAGGATTTAAAGGAGGGGGAGCATTATACTATTATGGTTATGAATACGCTTATCCAGATATAAAAATAGAAGACAATAAAGTTGCTCCAATATTATTGGGAATAGATGATTATTTAATAAATAAACAAAAAATAATAGATGGAGAATTTGATAAAGAAAAATGGAAAACAGGAAATTATGTTATTATAGGCGAAAGAATAAAAAATAATTCTGACTATAAAACTGGCGATAAAATAAAAATCAATGTAAAAAATAGGGTCAAAGAAGTCCAAGTTATGGGCAAGGTTGAATATAATTTTTCAAATGGTCTTAGATATTTCCCTGTAATTAAGGAAGATATAAACGACGAATCTAGTCCTACTTTAGGCTTAGAATACATTTATATGAAGCCGAATGAGTATAAAGAGCTCACAGGAGATAAGAGTATAATGTCCTATGGATTTGATGTAGAAGATAGCGAAAAGGAAAATTTTGATAAGTTATTAAAATCTTTTGAAAATGAACCGGAATTTTCCTACGATTCAAGAGACCTTCAGATAAAATCTACAATGGAATTCAAAAACCTAATAGAATTTGCTGGCTACAGCTTGTCTATAGTATTGTTTTTAATATCTGTACTGAATTTTATAAATGTTATTGCTACTGAAATATTGAGAAACATGGTTAACTTATCAATTCTTGAAGCAATTGGAATGACAAAGAAAAATATTAAAAAATATTTGGTGAAAAAGAGTTTGATTTATTCTTTTTCAAGCTTAATACTTTCTCTTCTAATCATGCTGCTTGTAAATAAATTTATTTTAATAGATTTTATGGCACAGACTAAGTGGAGTTCATTTCACTTTGTAATTATTCCGCTTATACTTGTGAATTTAGTAAATATGATAATAGGAATATTATTTACCAGCAAATTTTATGAAAAACACAGTCAAAATAGTCTTGTCGATAGAATGAGAAATTTAAAATAAATATTTTCTCTAAAACAAAAAATAAAAAAGGTATGGGCATTCAACCTCATAGCCTTTTTTATTCCTCCTAAAAACTCTTAGAATCAGTTTTCTAAAATCCCTATCTTTTCTGTCCGTTCATACTAAGCCTCTCAATTTAAACAGTCCATAAAAAACTGTCAACACAATATAGAGAACTGCTAAATTTTTTGTAAGATTTTTTGGTTCATCTTTATCTTTTTTCTCTTTTGGCTCTCTGTCATAACTAATTGTAAATCCAAAGCTCGTTGTCACAACCAAGATTAACAAAATAATTCTTGTTATCTCCAACTCTTGCGGAACTTGCTCCATCTTTGTCGCCGCATAGTGCACCACTACAAATATTGTCACAAAGAGTATCAAAAGCTTTTGTATATTTTTATTCATATTTTTCTTTATATACGTCTAATGCTTTTTTAATAATTTGTATACTTCTTCTGATATCTTTTTCATTTATTACGTATGCAAGTCTAACTTGTTTCTTTCCAATGTCAGTTCCATGATAGAATCCAAATGCCGGTGCAACCATTACAGTTTCTCCATTGTCATCAAATTCTTCTAATAACCACTTTGCAAAATGGTCTGAATCTTTGATTGGAAGTTCAGGCATTACATAGAATGCTCCTTCAGGTTTTGAAAGTTTAACGCCTTCAATTTTTGAAAGCTCTTCATATATTGCAAGTCTTCTCCTGTTGTATTCTTCGTTAACTTCTTTGAAATATTCTTCGCTAACTTCATAAAGAGCTGCTGCTCCTACTTGGTCTACTGTAGAAACTGCAAGTCTTGATGTTGCAAGCCTCACCGCTGCATCCATTACTTCTTTATTCTTAGATAGTAGAGCTCCTATTCTCGCTCCACAAGCTCCAAATCTCTTAGAGATTGAGTCAAGTAGTATAAGTCTGTCGTCTATTCCATCTATTTCTGTAAATGAGCAGAAGTCTGCACCATCAAATACAAATTCAGAATAAACTTCATCAGCTATGATATATAGATCGTTTTCTATAGCAACTTCCACGATGGCTTGTAGTTCTTTTCTTGTGTAAACTGCACCTGTTGGGTTTGATGGATTTGAAATCAAAATTCCTCTTGTTCTTTCATCAATTCCCCTTTGTATAACTTCTTTTGATGGTAATCTGTATCCTTCTTCTACTAATGTATCGAACGTATTTAAGTGAATGCCTATTTCTCTAAACATCGTATAGTAATTTGAGTAGAAAGGATTTGTAGTAACTATATTTTCGCCCAGGTCCGCAACTATTTCAGCTGCAAATTTAAGTGCTTCACTTGCTCCTGAAGTAATTATTATTTCATTTTCAGGGTCATATTGTTTGCCTTTTTTAGCATAATAATTACAAGTTGCTTCTCTAATTCCCTTCATACCTTTTGATGGAGCATAGTCAATTGTATCTAGTTCAATGGCTCTTATTGAATCTAAAAATTCAACAGGAGTCTTTGTATCTGGTGCTCCTATATTCAAATGATAAACTTTTTTCCCTTCTTTTTTAGCTTTTTCAGCCACCGGCGTCAATTTTCTTATTGCTGAAAAAGGTACTTCATTTACTCTTTGTGATAGTTTCATCTTCCCATTCTCCTTGTCATCTTAATCTCAGGTCTTCTCCGTAAAATTTCAAAGGTACAAACTTTTGAAATACTCTGGAAAAAACTCTATCTGTATAAGTTCCAGAAAGTTCTTTTGGAGATAAATTAGTAGATATCAAAGTCTTTTTAGCTGATATTAGTCTTGTATTGACTATGTTAAAAATCTCTGATGTACTGAATGAATTTATCATCTCTATTCCCAAATCGTCGATTATAAGAAGTTCAGCTTCAAAAAGCATATCATATTTCATCTGTGCCATTTCTGAATGTCTAAATCTCTTATTTTCAACTATATCAAGTATATTAAAGGCTGTTTGATATATTACATTTACATTTTTATCTAACAGTTCTTTAGCTATACAGTTTAACATAAAAGTCTTTCCTTGTCCTGTACTCCCGTAAAAAAGCATATTAAAATCATTGTCTTTATTAAATGTATCTATAAATCTTCTGCTCACATTTAAAATCTCAGTTATATTTTCTCTTGGTGTCAACTCTTCATCTTCAAACTTTTGGTCCGAAAATACTTTTATATCGAAGTTTGTAAAATTCTCTTTGGTGAGTGCATAATTTATGTTACTTGCATAGTAGAGCTCTTGTGAAATTTTATTTTTAAAACAAGTACATCTGCTTCCGTCTTCAAGCTTTCCCGTGTCTTTACACAGTGTACAATCATATTGCACATCTAAGTAGTCACTTAAATATCCATTTTGCATTAACAAGTTTTCTTTCTCTTTTTTTAGAGAATATATTTCTTCATTCAACTTCATAAGGCTCTCACTTGATGGATTTAAAAGCTGTTCCCTTGAACCTCTTATTCCAATTTGAGTGATGTACTTATCTACCTCTTCTATTTCCGGTATTTCTCTGTATATCTTTTTTATTCTTCGTTCGTTTTCTCTCTGATTCTTATCTCTTATTTGTTGATATTCTATCTCTATTTTCTTGAAAACATCCATATCATCATCCTAATTTCTTATAAAAGTCTTCACGTTTCTTTCTCGCTAAATTTTCCATTTCATCTTCTGACATCTTGTCTGTTGCTTGAGTAAAGTTGTGAAATTTCGTTCTCTTAGCTATTTTCCTCTTGACATCTTTTTGAGCAATTTCTGAAACTTCTGTAATTCCCTTTTCTCTCCAATTCATCAAAATCCTATCCACATATCCTATGTTAGGGTTTGATGTGTTTACTGTTCTATCACAAGCTGCCATAACAAGTTCCATGCTAAATTTATATTCATCAAACCATGAGTTCACTTTTTCAAAATCAACTTGTTTATATGCTCTATTAGCAAGTCCTATTCTCTCTTTAACTTTCATAAGTCTATAGAATTTTTCATCATGTTCTCTCGATGCTTTTTCTATATCTTCTTTAGTTCTTATATTATCTCTAGACCAATTTCTAACAACTGCCTCAACATAATCTACACTTTCTTTCTTTTTTATTTCTGTTGAGTACCAAAATGCTTCTTCAATCATTTCAACCGGCATATTGTAAGTTTCTCTCCAGCTTGCAATATCAAGTTTTTTTGAGTTTGTCAACATGCCTCTCATATAGTAGTCTGCTGTAGACAATAGTCTGGCTATATCATTGTCGTCTAATACACTACTTCTAGAACTCTGTTTAGGTTCAGGTTTAGTATATACATTCTCAACATAGAGTTGTTTTAAGTTTACAAACACAATGTCAAAACTTCCGTCTTGATTTAATTCTCTCTTTACAACTCCAGCCCTCTCCCAATATTCAAATGCTCTTCTTATGTCCGATTCTATAAGCCCGAGCAAATCTGCAAGTCTTCCAAAGTCAAAACTGGCAACCCCCTCGGGCTCACGGGCCAGTTTCAACCCTAACAGATATACTTTTACAAAATTCCCATCTGCTTGAGGAAGATAGTCATTTATAAAAATATTTTCTATGGGAGTATCACCTAAATCCATATTCATTTTTTCAAGTTTAAATTCCATAATTCCTCAAACCTTTCCTTTGTAAGAACCAATTTATCTGCCGTAAAAAATGAAATTCCCAAAAAATTAAAAAATACATCTTTATTTTCTAAGTAATCTTTGCTTTTTTTATCCAATCTACCATTGGGATATTTCATAATGGTAGAACTATATTTTTCAAAACCTATTTTTTTATAGAGATGATACGCTCTTTTATTGTATTTTGCAACATCTAAATAGATTTTACTGTATCCTAATTTCATAAAATAAAATTTAATCATTTCTATTAAAGTTTCATACCCAAATCCCTTGTTTATATAGTTCGGATCTAATACAATTCCAAGCTCTGCTGTTTTTAAAATTGGTTTTTGATTTTTAAAAGAGATATATCCTATTGCTCTTTCCTTTAAAAATATAGTATAGTATGTCGACATCTCTACATTTGTCTTCCATTCATACCAACTTTTAACGCCCTCTTCTGTTTGCTCCGAGAAATTGTAATCATCATACATTTTAGATTTATGCTTACCCCAATTTCTAAATTGACCTACATCTTCCAATTGCATTTTTTTAAAACTCAAATGCTCACTTTTTATCATAATTTACTCACAATTCTATCGTAAAGACTGTCATATATTGGTGGACAGTTTAATAATTCAGCTGTCACTAATGCCACTATACTAACCACTGCAAGCATAAGCATTACCGAAAAATTTCCTGTCATCTCCAACACCAATATTATAGCCAATATTGGCGCTCTTACCACTGCCGACAAAATCCCAACCATTCCAAGTATTATAAAGTTAATTAAGTATACATCAAAAATATTTTGGTCGAGTAATTGGTAGACACAAGAGCCTACTATTGCTCCAAGGACAAGCACCGGTAAAAAAATACCTCCTTGAGCTCCACTTCCATAAGCTACCACTGTATACATCATTTTTAATATCAAAAATGCTATTAAAATCTTTATTTCATATTGACCTTTGGCAAAATTTTCAACTAGTCCGTGTCCGCCTCCGGTAACCGGGAAGAATAAAATTCCCATAAACATTCCCATAACTACCAGTATTTGCATTTTAGTTTCCATTGAAATCTCAGCTCTGTTCCAAATATTTTGACTTTTTAAAATTCCTCTATTAAATAGCATTCCTATAATACCGGTTGCTATTCCTATAATCACTGCCACCCAAATATATTTTAATGGTAAAATTTCATCTACTCTGAATGAAAACGACCTTTCATTTCCCATAAGTAAATACGAAACTGAATTGGCAACTGTTGTGGCTGCAATAGTTGGCACTAATATTCTGTGAGAAACTTCTTTGTGTAATTCTTCTACACAAAACATAACACCTGCTATCGGTGCATTAAATGCTGCTGATAGTCCGGCTGCTGCTCCAGCTGAAATCAACATCTTTACATCTTCGTCTTTTAATTTAAAGAGCTTTGCACACAATTTACCTACCATTCCACCCGTCTGAATTGAAGGGCCTTCTCTTCCAAGTGAAAACCCTACGATATTTAACAAACTTCCACCTGCAAGCTTTGAAACTATTACTCTTTCAGCTTTCATTTCAATTTGGCCCTCTAATTCAGCTTTTATTTGTGGAATTCCTGAACCGCCTGAAAAGGGTGCCCATTTCAAAAGTTTTGCAGCTAAAGTTCCTATTGCAATAAATATCAATACTGAAAACAATAAATATAAAGGCTCTAATCCATAGACATATTTTCTCAAGTTATCTGTCAAATGAATTAAATATCTGTAAAAAACAGATGTTATCCCTGCTAAAGCTCCAACTAAAATACCAAAACACAAAGGCTTTATTACTTCACTCTCATTAAATTTTTTTAAAACTCTACTCCGATACATTCTTTAAAGCACCACTTTTCCAATTGCCAAACTTATAATAAATAGCCATCATTACAAAAGATATAATCCATGTAAGCGGATATGATACATAAATCACTTCAATTTGATATCTAAAGCTCATTACTGAATATAAGAAAATCAATCTGATTACACACATTGAAATTATAGAGATATACATTGGCACAATTGCACTTCCCGAACCTCTTATAAATCCACCTAATACTTGACTGCTTCCCAAGAAAACATAAGCCCAAATCAAATATCTCATAAAGTCTACGCCATATTTTACAACTCCCGGGTCACTGTTAAACATAGATATTAAAGGAACTGCAAAAGCATAAGCAAAAACGCCTAAAACAAATGAAATCCCAAGAACCATATATAGAGAAATTTTAACGCCCTCTTTTATTCTGTCAATTTTTCCCGCTCCAAAATTTTGACCTGAAAAAGTTGTCGCTGCAAGAGCTATTGCATCAAGAGATAGAAATATAAAACCATCTATTCTACCCTCTGCCGCAGCACCGGCTATGGCATCCGGTCCGAATTTATTTATCATGCCTTGAATCATAACATTAGAAAATGATATTACAGCTGAAGCTATTCCCGTTGGAATACCTATTTTAAATATTATTCCAAGAGAACCTCTATAAAATTTTATATCTTTTAAATCTAATCTGAAAACTCTGTCTGATTTTACAAGGTTGTAAGTTACAAGCAATGCTGATACAACTTCAGAAGAAACTGTTGCGATACCAGCTCCAACTACGGACATCTTAAATAAAGCTATAAAAATTATATCTAAGACAACATTTACTAAAGCTGATATAACCAAAAAATTAAATGGTCTTCTTGAGTCGCCAACACTTCTTAAAATAGCCGCACCCATGTTGTATACCAAAAGTGGCACCATGCCGATGAAGAATATTCTCATATATAGCACTGCATCATTCATAATTTCCTGCGGCGTGCTCATCATATTCAATATCATAGGAGCAAAAACACAACCTATTACAGAAAGTAATATACCCCCTGCAATTGCTATAGCATAGGAAGTATGTATTGCTGAGCGCAAATTTTTTCTATCCATTGAGCCATAAAATTGACTTACTACAACTGAAGCTCCTGTTGTGAGCCCAACAAACAATCCAATCAATAAATTGGCTATTGGTGCTGTTGCTCCTACTGCCGCCATTGGACTTTTCCCTGCAAATTGTCCAACTATCATAAGGTCTGCAGTATTGTAAAGCTGTTGTAGAAAGTTAGATAATAGTAAGGGTATTGCAAAGTATATTATTCCTGAAACTATTGAACCTTCTGTTAAATTTATATTTCTCTTTTCATTAAGCCTTAATTTCATAAATTACCTTCCTATTTTCATTATATCATACGTTAAAATAGCAAAAATCTACAATAAAAACTTCTCTATGTTACATTATATTTGAAGTTGTTTTTCATACCAAGAGTAAATTGAAATTTAAATTGAATATATAATTAAGATTTATCTAATTTCTCAATACAATAAAATTTTTGGAGCTGATAGGGGGATTTGAACCCCCGACCTATTGATTACGAATCAATTGCTCTACCAACTGAGCCATATCAGCTAATTACATCTATTATTTACATTGTACTCTTACAAAATGTTTTTTTAAAGTTTTGTAATCAATTTATCTAAATAAACTGTTGAACTTGTTTTTTTCTTAAAATATAATTATTGTAGAAAGGAAGTGAGCTATGCATTTTAGAGATAAAAAATCAGCCCAGATTTATAAACTCTTATATTTTTTAGCATCTGTACTATTTTTTTCATCATTTATTTTTAATACACCATTTGAAGTTTTAATTGGATTTTTCAAAATATTAGTTACTCCATCAAACCTTTTAACTGATTATATGGCAGTTGGAGGAATTGGTGCAGCATTTTTTAACGCTTCTACCATAATGTTTGTGTCTATTTTAATTACAAAGTCACTTAAAAATGATATCAATGGATCTGAAGTTGCCGCAATAATATTGGTTACAGGTTTTGCCTTTTTCGGAAAAAATATTTACAATTCCATTCCAATAACATTGGGAGTTTTTCTATATGCAAAACTTGAAGGTTCAGATTTAAAATCTGTAATCTTACCTGCACTGTTTGGTACAGCTTTGGGACCTCTTATAAGTGAAATTACTTTTTCATTTGGATATCCATTTTTAAAAGGCTTTTTAATCAGTTATGTCGTAGGAATTTTAATAGGACTTATAATAACTCCTGTGGCGTCAGCTTGTCTTCGTTTCCATCAAGGTTATAATTTATATAACTCCGGCTTTACTGCCGGAATTATCGGAATGATAATCGTCGGTGGGCTTAGAATGTTTGATTTAGAAATTGAAGCAGTAAATGTTGTGTATTTAGAAAATGATTTTAGAATAAGAATATTATTGTATTCAATATTTACAGCAATGGTTCTCTATGGTTTTGTTAAAAATAAGATGAGCTTCAAAGGTTTTTCAAATATCTTGAAAAACTCCGGTCGTCTGCCAAGTGATTTCATATCTCTAAATGGATTGTATCCAACTCTTATTAATATGGGAATTATGGGACTTATATCCACCACTTATGTTGTATTAATTGGCGGCAAATTCAATGGCCCCGTCATTGGTGGTATACTCTCTGTGGCCGCCTTTAGTGCGTTTGGTAAACATCCTAAAAATTCTATTCCTATATTGGTCGGCGTATATTTAGCTTCACTATTAAATATCTACGATATAACGGCTACTTCAAGTATATTGGCAGGACTTTTTGGGACAACCCTTGCTCCTATTGCTGGAGAATTTGGTTTTTTCCCGGGAATTATTTCAGGTTTTCTACACATGGCGCTTGTATTTAATATCGGAGCTGTCCATGGAGGCATAAATCTATACAACAATGGATTTTCAGGTGGTTTTGTAGCTGCAATGTTGGTGCCAATTTTAAAAGAATATAAAAAAATAATGATAAATTTAAGGAGACATTATGATCGAGGATCAAAAACACAAATCTAAACTTATAAGTTCCGGACTTTTAGAATATTATTTTCACATTGGTGGAAATAATATTCACCTTGATATAAATTTTATAGATAATAAATTAATTTTTAACTGTTCAGGCGAAGTTCCCAAAGAGCCCGATGACCTTGAACACATAAATGAGCTCATAAATCTTCCCAGATATGATGATGTTGAGTTATACTATGCAGAATTGTTAGACCTTTCCGATGGCGATAGTTCTATGTTTAATTTATTAAGTGATTTAATAGATAGCGGAAGCGCCGTATACAAAGATGGTGTTCTGTCTTTTACTTTAGAAAGAATTTATATTTAATAATAGAAAAGTGCGTTGGAAATTTCCAATACACTTTTCTAAACTAAATTTAGTTTTTGATTTAATACATATATCTTTTCAAGTCCATAGAGAGCCAAATCTTGAATTACTTCAACTTTAAAATTTAATTCTTCAAGTATTAGCTTGCTATGTTCTCCTGTAGCCACAATTTTTAAATTTTCATGATCTTTAGATATGTTTTTTATCACATATTCTATTGTGCTCAAATAATGGTGGTATATTCCGGCTTGTATTGCCTTTGTTGTTGAGTTCCCAAATATTGAATCAACCTTTAACAATTCAACTTTTGAAAGTTTAGCCATCTCTTTTAAAGAATTCAAAGCCATATTCATACCGGGTATTATCATCCCACCCATAAAATTATTTCCATTTAAAAAGTCTATGGTTATAACTTCATCTATATTTATAATCAGCGCCTTGTCACCTAAAGAATAAGCTGCTCTTACAATTCTGTCCGAACCAACGTCTTTAGGGTTTTCACATTTTATATTTAATCCCGTCTTAACTCCAGCTCCAACTACTAATGCCTCTGGAAATATTTCTCTATAGGATTTTGTCACATCCGGAACTACTGATGATATTATAAAATTTGTAACTTGATCTAATCTATAAGGCTCCATGAGTTGTCTTATCTTAAGCCTTATTTCATCTTCAGTTTCAGACGGGTCAGTCTTTATTTTAAATTTATGAACCAAGAGATTCTCTTTAAATAACCCTATTTGAACACTTTTATTTTCTATGTTTATCGCTAAAAGCATAATTACCTCTTTGAAAGTAAAACTCCCTTAACTACTGCTGTAGTTACTATTACAGAAAGTATCGCCTCAGGAATTCCTGAAGTTATGGCAATACCAAAAATAACTTTTCTTGCTAGCTCAACAGGCTGTCCAACTGCTACCATATACTGTTCTGCATATAGTACATACATCATTCCCAAGAAGAATACTGTATTGGTCATAGAACCTATAAATGAGCTGGCAACTACTGCAAAATCCGAGTTCATTTTTTTGTTTGTATAGTATAGCATAAATAAACTCAACACTAAAAATATTGCGCTTAAAATTATTGTCATGGTAGTTCCACCATTAGTAGTATTAGAATATAATACATATCCCAAGAATACCGAACAAATTATCCATGCAATGTATGACAAATTCTTTAGCAATTTTTCATCTAATTTTTTTACCCAAATATATGTATATCCTGCAAATATACCTATTAAAACTCTTGGTAATACAGACACCAACGGATTCATTATAAAAGGAGTCAGTGGTGTAGTATTCATTATTGACCTCATTATTGACGATATGCCAAAAATCAAACCTACCAATGCCCCAACTAATGGTCCTTCAACTATCGCTCCTATGATTACTGGTATGTGTAAAGTTGTCGCATTTAAAATTCCAAGCGGAATAAATCCTAACGGAGTGAATCCTAAAGCAACTGTAATCGCACCTAAAATAGATGTTATAATAAGCTTTCTGTTTTTTGTCCTACTGTTTTTTGTCCTACTGTTTGTTCTATTCATTTTTCCTCCTGATAGAGTTCTGTTAAGATACTCTTCAAATTTTTAGAGATTTAAAACTTTTTAAATCTCCACCGTCTTCTGAACCATAAATTGCATTTGCTATACTTCTTGAAATACACCTCGCTGCCATAGAGCCTACAAAAGTTACATCACATTCAACCCCTCCAGTTGCAACTGAAAATATTGTATCTCCATCAAACATAGTGTGAACGGGTTCAATAGACCTTGCATATCCATCATGAGCCATTTGAGATACTTTATTTAGTTGTACTTTTGAAAGTTTTCCATTTGTAGCAACTATTGAGATTGTGGTGTTTCTTCCTTTAAACGCATCATAGTCACTCAAGTTTTCGTATACTTTTAATGTATCTAAAAATTTTCTTTCTTCTTGTGAGTAACATCCTGCAATTTGAATTCTTCTTTCAGAATCAAACACATCTCCAAATGCATTTAATATTGTAAGCGCTGCAATTTTAAGTTCTCCGAACTGCATACTTGCTTGCCCTAAACCGGATTTCATAGCATATTTATTTCCAAGTATTTTTCCAACACTTGCCCCTGTACCTGCTCCAATAGAACCCATACCGGTGCCCTTTGAAACATTTTCACAAGCAGAATATCCCATTTTAAAATCCGGTCGTATATTTGCATTGCCAACGGATAAATCAAATATTACGGCAGATACGACAATCGGAACTTTAGCAAAACCTGTATCAAGTCCAATTTCTCTTTCTCTTAAATATTCCATAACTCCGCTGGATGCTTCAAGACCAAATGCAGAACCTCCTGATAGGACTACTGCATTGACCTCGTCAACCATATTTTCGCTCTTTAACAAGTCAGTTTCTCTTGTCCCCGGAGCTGAACCCCTAACATCAACTCCGCACTTAACTGCTTTGTCAGGTATTATTACAGTTACTCCTGTAAGAGCATCATAATTTTGAGCATGACCTACCTTTATGCCCTCTATATCACTTAAATAACCCGGATAAAATTTTTCAGTCATTTTTTCTTATTTCTCTCTCCAATTCATAGAATAAAACATCTTTTTTTATCTTTTCAGAAGTTTCATCATCTTTAAATAAGCTTATTAATTTAAACGCCAAAATTTGAGCTGTTGAAGGTCCCATAGCAGTAATTATATTCTCATCTTCAACTACTATCTCATCAATTCTATCTTTATTTACAAGCCTATTTTCAACACCAGGATAACATGTGAATTTTTTATCTTTAAGCACTCCTGCCGCATCAAGCACCATTGGGCCTGCACAAATTGCAACAACATACTTGTCTGAGCTGTCATACATTGAAACCAACTCTTTAACTCTTCTATTATTGCTCAAATTAGTAGAACCGGGTTGTCCGCCCGGAATATATATACCTTTGTAGCCATCAATTTTTACCTCATCTAATGTATAGTCAGCTACAACTTTTACTCCATGAGATGACTCAACTTCTTTAACATTTTTTACCGATACTAAATCCACTTCTATTTTCGCCCTTCTAAGATAATCATTTATTGTAAGAGCTTCAATTTCTTCAAAACCATCTTCAAGTAAAATTATTAAATCTCTCATATCTGTTCCTTTCTCATAGCCTTGGATTTTTGCTCAGCTGCAAGTATTGCGTCTATAACTGTTCCTCTAAATCCCTCTCCTTCAAGCGCTCTAACACCTTCAATTGTAGTTCCTCCCGGAGAAGTTACCATATCTTTTAATTCTCCCGGATGTTTTTGAGTTTCCAAAACCATCTTAGCTGAACCAAGTACAGTTTGTGCAACAAATTTGTATGCATCATCTCTCTTTAGCCCAGTTAGAACAGCAGCATCAGAAACTGCCTCTATAAACATATATACATACGCCGGCAATGATCCACAAGCTGCTCCAAATCCATGAAACAATTCACTGTTTAAAGTACTTACTTTTCCAAATGAACTAAAAATTTTCTTAACATCTTCAATTTCTTCTTCAGTTACTTTTTCACTAGGACATATAGCGCTCATTCCCTCTCCGACCATCGCCGGTGTATTTGGCATTGATAAGATAAATTTTCTCTTCCCGAGTAAATTGGTTAAACTTTCAATGGTTTGACCTGCAGCTATTGAAATTACAATTGTATCTTCTCTTAAATGGTCTCTTATTTCATCAACTACCACTGAATAAATATGAGGTTTTACAGCTAAAATTATATAGTCTGATTTTTGAGTAAGCTCTTTGACTCCTACTATATGTACATTTTCTCCTTTGAAATCTTCTAAATCTTTAGACTTAGTTGTCAAATACAACTCGAATCCATTTTTTATAAGAGCATGAGCGATTGCTCCTCCCATATTTCCTACGCCAATTATTCCAACTTTCATATTTATTCACTCCCATTCTCATTAGTTATTATCACACAAAATCTTTTAAATTTCCACATTCTCAAACTAGTGATACAATATAATTTAGGAGGATAAAAATGAATATATCTCTGTTTGAATTATTTAAAATTTTCTTTAAAATAAATGCCATAACATTTGGTGGGGGCTACACTATAGTTCCTATAATTTCTAATGAATTTGCTAAGAATAAGAAGCTTTTAACTGAAGATGAAATGTATGATATTGTTGCACTTGCACAGAGCGGCCCGGGAGCTATGGCAATCTCTACTTCATTTTTAACCGGCTACAGACTTAGAGGTTTTTGGGGAGCGATAGTTTGTTTAATAGCCTCAACTCTTCCTTGCTTGATAATTTTGAGCATTGTTTCTATGTTTTATGTTCAGTTTAAGACAAATTTTTTTGTAAGGTCAATTTTAGATGGAATCAGCGGCATAATTTGTGCTATACTCTTAGTTACAGTGTATGAGATGGGTAAAAATGCTACAAAAAAATATAAATACTTTTCATCAATAATAATTTTTTTGGTGTTCATCTTGAGTTTCTTTTTTAAAGTTGATACTGCAAAACTTATTTTTGGAAGTGCAATTGCAGCTATTTTAACTTTTTACCTTAGAAATGGAGATGTAAAATGATGTTTTTAAAATTATATCTGACATTTCTTAAAATTGGCACATTCGCCTTTGGCGGTGGATATGCAACCATTCCCCTTATAAGAAAATTTGTAGTTGAAGAAAACGGATGGCTCACAATGTCAGAATTTATTGATGTGGTCAGTATATCCCAGATGACTCCCGGTCCTATAGCAATAAACTGCGCAACATTTGTCGGACAAAAAATCGGTGGAATTTTAGGCTCTATAGTTGCAACGACAGGTTTCATAACCACTCAATCAACTTTGATGTTGCTGCTAGGATATTTTTTATTTAAAAAGCGTAAAACTTTTAAAGGTTTGAATTATATGTTGATAGGCATAAAAGCTTGTGTCGTATCTCTTATATTTATCACGGCACTCTCTCTAATACAAAGTTCAATTCTCTCAAATCCTTTAAATATCTCCGCTATGATAACTTTCGTCATAGGACTTATACTGTATTTGAGAAAAGTTAGTTTATATAAACTGCTATTAATCGGTGGAGTTGTCGGATTAATTATCAATATTGTACTTAACAATTTTTTATATTAAAATTAACTTAATATTACAATATAAAGGAGGCTACTATGTGGACTAGACCTGAGTTAAAAAACAAATCAAAACAATTTTTAAGAGAATATATGCTAAAAGCAGTAATAACTTGTCTTATATTTACTTTGATAGAAGGAATATTTTCAGGAAATGGTGGGTCATCTAATTCAAGTTATGAAGATAATAACACTTCAGTTGAACAAAACCAAATGATTGATATACCGAAAAATCTTCAAATTGAAAATTTTAAAAATTTCCATGTTGATATGAACGAAAAATATGAGTATTCAATCTACAACAAAAACACCTCAGATAATATTTTTATCAATAAATTAACTACAACTCCTAAAAATAATTTTGATAAATTGGCAAAATTTGCCACTATATCTGTAACCGGTACACTACTTTTGATTTTATTTGTAGTTGGTATCT
>NZ_JAXDSS010000028.1:0-5728 GCF_034090345.1 Peptoniphilus sp.
ATGAATATGAACTATTTTTTAAATTTAAAATCCCATATTTTTCTAATAGATTGTCTATATTAAATAAATTATTTTCAAATTCATGATTACCTGATACAAAAAAGCATTTGTATTTTGAAACAATTTCAAATAATTTTTCAACTCTTTCGGTATTTGTGGTATTTCTTGAAATTATATCTCCTGTTAGAAATACAACTTCAGGATTAAACTCACAAATACTTTTTTCTAACTTCTTTAAACTAATCAATCTATTATCATGAAAATCTGAAATTTGTACAAACTTAAAATTATTTATTTTCTCACTCTTTATATTTATCTCTTTTATTTTTATTTTTGCCACTTGAAAATATAGATAAATAAATATTAATAAAATTAAAATCTTCATGTTTATATTATACCATCTTTGAATCGAAAAAAAGAGAAAGGTCATTTAGCCTTTCTCTTTGAATAAACAATAAATAAAATTGATGTAGCAACTATTAACAAGCTAACTATTTGTGAAACTCTCATTCCCATAAAATACAGAGAGTCTGTTCTCATTCCCTCTATTACAAATCTCCCAAGCCCATAGATGATTCCGTACGTTGCAAAAATTTGACCATCAAATTTCTTTTTGTCATATAGGAAAAAATATAAAAATATAAAAATTCCCACATCTAATATGGACTCATATAGAAAAGTTGGGTGTACTTTAACTCCATCAATCATAATTCCCCATGGAACATCTGTTGGCGCACCATGAGCTTCTTGATTTACAAAATTCCCCCATCTTCCAATACCTTGTGCAAGAGCTAATCCAGGGGCTATAACATCTGCCAATTTAAAAAACTTTACACCCTTTATTTTACTATAAAATATTCCAACCACTATTCCGGTAATTATACCACCGTAAATTGCAAGTCCACCATTTCTTATAGCTATAATTTCTGAAGGGTTTTGTAAATAATAGTCTAAATTAAAAATTACATAGTACGCTCTAGCTCCTATGATTCCAAGTAATAGAGCAGACATAGCATAGTCATATATTATGTCGTCTTTAAAGCCCTCTCTCTTACCCAGTTTATTAGCTATGGTTATGGCAAGTAAAGCACCAGTCGCTATTAATATGCCATACCACATTACATCTATTCCGAAGATACTAAAAGCTACAGGGTTAATTTGCATTTCTTGCCCTATATTCTTCTATAATTTGAATACCCGCACTTACACCTAATCTATCTGCTCCAGCTTCTATCATTTTCAATGCTGTATCTAAATCTCTTATACCACCTGAGGCTTTAACGTACATTTCTCCAACCGTTTCTTTCATAAGTTTAACATCTTCAACAGTTGCTCCGCCTGAATTAAATCCTGTAGAAGTTTTTACAAAATCTGCCCCGGCTTCTTTAGCTAATTGACAAACTTTTACAATTTCTTCTTTTGTTAGAAGACAAGTTTCAATAATTACTTTTACTGTCTTTCCATTAGCCGCTTTCACAACTTCTGCTATATCTTCTTTAACTAAATCATATTCTTTTGATTTTAAGAAACCTACATTGATTACCATATCAACTTCATCTGCACCATTTTTAACTGCATCAGCTGTTTCAAATACCTTTGAAGCTGTTGTAGTAGCTCCTAGGTCAAAACCTATTACAGTACAAACTTTTACATCAGTATTTTCAAGTTCTTTAGCTGCTAAAGATACCCAAGCTGGATTTATACATACTGAGCAAAAATCATATTGCTTAGCTTCTTCAATTAACTTTAAAACTGCTTCTTTTGGAGCCTCTGGCTTTAACAATGTGTGGTCAATATACTTATTTAAATTCATAAATTCATCTCCATTCATTCTTTAAACACAATTCTTAACTAACTAATCTAATGTTTTTAAAACTTATTACAAGCTCTGTAACAAGCTTTTTATCATAAAAGTACTGTCTTTAAACAAGTACCCAATAATTACAAAATAAATCTAATTATTCTTCTTCAGGTCTATCCCAGTTAGTGTAAACTTCTTGAACATCATCATTATCTTCTAGTACATCTATCATCTTTTCCATATTCTTTATATCGTCTGGATTTGTAAGTGTACTATAATTTTGAGGAATATAAGTTATATCTGATTGAACGAAATCATATCCCGCTTCTTCAAGAGCACTTCTAACTTTATGATAGTCTTCAACTGCAGTTATTATTTCATAAGCATCTTCTTCTTCAACAACATCTTCTGCACCAGCATCAATTGCCACCATCATCAACTCATCACCATCTATATTATCCGATAAGACAACTATCTGTCCCTTTTTATCAAACATAAATGATACACTACCAGGAGTTCCTAAATTTCCACCATACTTATCAAAAGCATGTCTAATATCTGGAGCTGTTCTATTTCTATTATCAGTTAAGCAGTTTACTAATACTGCAATTCCACTTGGGCCGTAGCCTTCATAAGTAATTTCTTCAAAGCTTTCAGCACTATCTTCTCCAGAACCTTTTTTAATTGCTCTTTCAATATTATCATTAGGCATATTCTCAGCCTTCGCTTTATCAATAGCAACTTTTAATTGTGGATTATAGTCAGGATCCGGACCACCCTCCTTAACTGCTACCATTATATATTTTCCAAGTTTTGTAAATATTCTACCTCTCTTGGCATCTTCTTTACCTTTTTTTTGCTTTATATTATGCCATTTAGAATGTCCTGACATCTTTACCCTCCTTAATTTACTATTCTAATTTTACCACATATTATTAAAGGTTTTAATATAAACTATACTATGTATAATAAGTTAATATTTATTTTTACATACAAAAAACTCCCCTACACAGGGAAGTTTTCTTTATCATGATTATTACTCTGTTACAAGCACTTCTTTTCCGTCATAATATCCACAGCTTGGACAAACTCTGTGCGGCATCATTGCCTCGTGACAGTTTGGACATTCTACTATAGTTACTTTATTTAATCTATAAGAAGATGCTCTTCTCTTGTTTCTTCTTTGCTTTGAAGTTTTTCTCTTAGGTACTGCCATTTTTACACCTCCTCATCATTAAATAAATTTAGCAGTTTTTCAAATCGTAAATCTACTTGCTCATCTTGTGAACAATCACACTCATGAAAATTTAAATCCACTCCACACTTTGGGCACAACCCCTTACAATCCTCTTTACAAAGACTCTTTAAAGGAATTGATGTTATCACTTGAGAGATAACTAAGTCATCCAAATATATTTCATCATTTTCAACTTGAAAAAACTGTGAATCAGATTCATCTATCAAGTCTTCTTCAAATGAATAAGCTTCAAAAGTTGAATCTACAATTTCTTTCATTGGTTTTAGGCATCTGTCACAGTTAGTGTCAAATGAATAATTTACCGTTAAATCTAACTTGAAATTATCACCCAACTTAGTTACAACTCCACTATATTTTATAGGGAAGTTTATATTCAAGCCATCTATGACATATTCTGTTTCGTTTTTTTCTATTTGCCCTTCAAAGTTTAAATTTTGATCCGGACTTTTGAGAAAATCTTTTAAATTAAGCCTCATAAATCACCTCAAAATTTCATACAGGTAATTATATCTTGAAATCTAGATTTAGTCAAGTCTAATTTAGACCAAATCATTGATAACTACACATAAATTCTAAATAAATACTATTAAATTTTATACACTTAAAAACAATTATTTTACAAGTAATTCAGTATCTCTTGCAATCATAAGCTCTTCATTTGTAGGTATTACCATTATTTTTATTTTAGAGTTTGGAGTAGATACGATTTTTTCTTCCCCCCTCATTTTATTTTCATCTTTGTCTATTTCAATACCAAAAGCTTTAAGCTTTTCACAAACATGTTCTCTAGTTTCCGGAGAATTTTCTCCAAGTCCTGCTGTAAATACTATTCCATCAAGGCTTTCAAGAGAATCAAAGTGACTCATATAGCTTGCTGCAAATTTAGCTACACTTGTTTCATATACATCAAGTGCTAATTTAGCTCTTTCATTTCCAGCATCAGCAGCTTCTTCTATATCTCTAAAGTCAGAAGAAACTCCGCTAATTCCAAGAACACCTGATTCTTTATTTATAATTTTATCTACTTCTTCAGCTGAAATGTTCTTCTTAGACATTAAAAAAGTAACTATTGCCGGGTCGATATTTCCACTTCTTGTTCCCATTGGAAGTCCTTCAAGAGGCGTAAAACCCATAGTTGTATCATAACTCTTTCCACCTTTTACAGCTGTTATACTAGCTCCATTTCCGAGATGGCAAGTGATAAGATTAATTTCATCAACGCTCTTTCCTAACATTTCTGCAGCTCTTTGAGTTACATATTTATGAGATGTTCCGTGGAAACCATATCTTCTAATTTTATATGATTCATATTCTTCATAAGGAATAGCATATATATAGTTCTTAGATGGCATTGTTTGATGGAATGCAGTATCAAATACAGCTACTTGCTTAACATTTGGAAGTAGTGCAGATACAGCTTCAATTCCCATTATATTTGGAGGATTATGAAGAGGAGCTACCTCAACATTAGCTTCTATAGCCTTCATAACTTCTTCTGTAATCACTACAGACTCAGCAAAGTCTTCTCCACCATGTACTACTCTGTGTCCAACTGCGCCTATTTCATCTAATGAACTTAATGCACCATAATTTTCGTTAACAATTGACTCCATAACAATTTTAAGAGCATCTTTGTGATCTTTTAATGGTTGTTCTATAATTTCTTTATCTTTACCTATTGTCTCGTGCTTAACTCTCGAACCTTCTATACCAATTCTTTCAACAAGGCCCTTTGCCATTAATTTTTCTCCGTCCATATCAATTAATTGGTATTTCAAAGAAGAAGATCCACAGTTTATTACTAAGATTTTCATTTTTTCCTCCTAAATATAATATCTTTGTACATTTGACTCATTTTATTATATCATAGATTAAAACATTGTGAAAAAACTAATTAAAGAAAGGTCTAAAAAATGTCTATAAAAGCAATAATAGCTGAATATAACCCATTCCACAATGGACACTTGTACCAAATAAAATCAATTAACTCAGATTATACAATAGTTATAATGTCATCTTCATTCACTCAAAGAGGAACTCCGGCAATATTGGATAAATTTACAAGATCCAGATTAGCTATTGAAAATGGAGCTGATTTAGTCTTAGAACTACCTACAATATATTGCACATCCAATGCACAAATATTTTCCGAAGGAGCTATATCAATTTTAAATAGTTTAAATATTGTAGATACATTATGTTTTGGCTCTGAAAATTCACTTTCAGACATAGTGGATGTAGCTTCTAAAACTGAATATATAGATGACAAAGCATTGGCAACTAATTTATCAAAAGGTTATTCATTTATAAAAGCTAAGCAACTCTCATATAAAAATCTTTCTGATACAGAATTTGAAATAATGAATAAACCTAATAATATTTTAGGTATAGAATATGTAAAAGCTCTTAAAAAATTTAATTCCGAAATAATTCCTTTTTCTATACCAAGAAAAAATGTGGGACATTCTTCAGAAATAATAGTAGATGGATTTGCTTCTGCTTCAACTATAAGAAATATATCTAACAACAAAAATTTTTCTGAATTAAAAAATTTAGTCCCTGAAAATACTTATGTAGCTCTACAAGAAAAGGGAAATGATGTTTCACAAAACTTTTTCCAGCTATTTAAATATAAATTATTAAGTGGCAATATAAATTTTTCAAACTAT
>NZ_JAXDSS010000066.1:0-11463 GCF_034090345.1 Peptoniphilus sp.
GAAACAGAAAAGTAAAACCTCTAAAAAAGATTGAAAATTCAATTATAAAAGAAAATAAAGAACTTCAAGAAAAGAAAAATAAAGAATTTTTGGACAACAACACACAACAGGAAATAAGCATAAAAAGTTTTGATGGACTTAACTTAAAAGGTTATTGTTATTTGAATAATGACTCCAAAAACTGGGCGTTGATAATACACGGCTACAGAGATACCCATGAAGATATGTATGCGTATGTTCAAAGATATTTTGAAAAAGGATACAATGTATTGATGCCGGACTTAAGGGGTTCCGGAAATTCAGAGGGCGAATATATAGGAATGGGGTATTTAGATAAATATGACAGTAGCTCATGGGTGGATTGGGTAGTTAAAAATAATGAAAATCCGGAAATTGTAGTACACGGTCTTTCTATGGGAGCAGCTACGACTATGATGTTGGCAGGAGAAAAAACTCCGGATAATGTTAAAGTATTTATAGAAGATGCCGGATATACTTCCGTTTATGATATTTTCAAATCCGAGCTAAAAGTTAGATTTAATTTGCCAAGTTTTCCGATTTTAAATGTTGCCGGAATGATAAGCAATATAAAGGCGGGCTATGCTTTTAAAGGGGCATCAGCAGTTGAGCAAATTGCAAAATCAACTAAACCGGTCATGTTTATTCACGCCGAGAATGACAACTTTGTACCATTTAGAATGCTTGATGAATTGTATAATGCAAAACAGATGGGAGCTAAGAAAAAATTAGTTGCTAAAAATGCCGGACATACAGAAGCAAAATATTCTCTAGGTGAAGAATATTGGAATGAAGTTTTTAAATTCATAGATGAAAATAAATAATATTTATATAAGAGTGAGATTAATTTATAATTTCATTCTTTTATATAGCAGAAAGATGAAAAAATAATCTGAATAAAGATAAATAACAGATCTTTCACAGAGATTATAAGTTGCAAAAAATTCAAATTATGTAGTCATGTGTGATAAAGACATAGTACAATTATCTAAAACAGTAGAAATAATAGGAGGTATTTATGCCGCAGTTGATATTTAAGGGAGTTAAGAGAGAAGACACTATTGAGTTAAGTTCCGAACTTCCTGAAAAGTTATCTGAGATGACAGGAACGCCAATAGACTATTTTACAATTGAACGACCTATGACAGAATATTTTTCTAACGGTAAAGAATTTGAAATGTACCCTCTAATTGAAGTGATTCAATTTGACAGAGGTCTCAGCTTAGAAAAGAAAATGGCAGAATTAATACAGACAGAAGTTAAAAATTTAGGATATAGCGAGTGTGAAGTTTACTTTACACACGTGAGGGAAGACGATTATTACGAATAAAAAAAGCCCTTTAAGTCAAAAGATAAAATTTTATCCTAAACTTAAAGGGCTTTTAATTTTAAAATTTATTTTTTTCTAAAGAAATCAAACTTAGAAAATTTATTCCAACCTGATTTTAATTTGGTTTGAAAAGTTTCAGTATTTTTAGTCTCTTCTTTTGAAAAATTTTCAGAGCTATTTAATTCATCATTGATTTTTTCAACTTTGCTTGTATCATAAGGTGAGCTTGAAGTATGTTTTCTTTCGAATTGAACTTCAAAATCTTGGACAGTTTCAAGTTTTGGCTCATTTATAACTTCACTTTCAAGTTCCTCGGCAACAGGTTTTTCTTTTTCCGAAATTTCCGGCTGCTCAACACTTTCATATTGTTTAGATTCTGTAGAATCTATACTTTCATTGGAAATTTGCTCAAGAGAATCTGTTACATCGCCGGACTTTTCTTCTGAAAATTCAATCGGGGCTTCAATATGAGTTTCTTCAAGAGCATCTTGATGTTGAAGATTGTTCAAAAAGTCCTCAGCCTTTATCTTTTCCTCATCAAATAATTTTTTGATAGTTTCGTCTACATCAGGTGCATTCTTTCTGACTAACTCAGCTCTTATTTTATTTAAAATTTTAATCTTATCCATATTGTAAGTAGAAAGAAGCTCGATAATATCATCTTTAATGATTTCAGCTATTGCAGGATTCAACTTTTCATCTGAAATTCCAACCACAATATCCTCTCTGGAAACAAAATCATTTAATAATGCCGAAGAACTTGAAACAACATCACATCTTTCATATAAAATTTTAGTCTTTATTGCTCTATTTTCAAGTGCATTGTTGAGCTCGAAATTAGTAGTCGCAATCAAGAGAAAATCATAAGAAAAGAAGACAAAATCATTACTGATTTGCATTTCTTTTAGGAATAACCGTTCAGGATATTGAGTTTGAAGATTTAAAATTTCATTTACAAAACTTTCAGCAATAACGTAAATTTTAAATTCAGTTTCTAGCATTTTTTTTATTTTGGACAAAGCTAATAACCCTCCACCCAAAACAAGAAGATTTTTATCTTTAGTATTATAACTAATTGGTAAATATCTCATAAGATCACCTCTTTCATATTCATAACCGAATTGACAGTAAATATCTATCTTAAAACTATATTAGCACTATTTTAAATTTATTGAAACAATCTTGTAACATTAATTATATGTACATGTGGTATAATAACAAAAAACAAGGGAGGTTTTTTAAATGCGAATAAATAAGATTACAAAAGCACTTTCAATTGGATTATGTGCTGTTGTGCTTGCTCCAAGTTTAGTTAGTGCTAAAGAATTCAAAGACGTTGCCAAAAACGGTCCTTATAGTTGGGCTTACGGGTATATAGACGAACTTAGCGATAGAGGGATTATAAATGGCTATCCAAGCGGAGAATTTAAGCCGGATAATTCAGTTAGTTTAGAAGAGACGGTTGAACTTATAAAAGGTCTTTTGAGTCCAAGCAGTTCAGAAATTTCATCCGCAAGAGCTAAGTATAAATCTTTATTAGAAGAAGCGAAAGTTCCGGAATGGGCGAGAGATGCGTTTGCAATTGCAATTGAAAACAATGTATTTTCAGAAGCAACAGTTAAAGAAGCAGCAACAAAAGGATTTATAGGCGAAGAAAAAGGTAAAATAGTTCCTGACAGAAACACTATCGCAGTTTACTTTGCAAGAGCCCTTAAATTATCTTCCACAGGAGATGAATCATACCTAAGACACGAAGATAAAAACTCAATACCAAGTTCAACAAGAGGATACCTAGCTAATTTAGTAAAAGAAGGAGTTTTCTCATCAACAGGTTCAGACGGTAAGTTCGAAGGGACGAGAAGTATAAGAAGAAGTGAGATGGCAAAAATCACTAAACTTTCCTATGACTATCTAAAGACTAATAAGAAAAAAGCACCTGAACTTACAACGATTACAGGGAAAATAGTAGTTGCTACAAATATCAGTAATGTAGATACAGTTATTATTGAGCAAAGCAATAAATCTACAATTCAATTAAAGACAAATTCAAACACTAAGATTACAAGCAATGGAACAACTTGGAAATTTACAGACTTGAAACCGGATCAAGAAGTTAAAGTAACATATCAAAAATCCGGAGATGAAAGCACAAACAATGTAATCACAACATTGGAAGTTACAAACTCATCTAAGAATTTAGTCGGTTATATTACAAATAGAGCGCAAGACGGTTTCACAGCTAAGTACAGAGTAGATGACAGCAAAGTAGATACAACAACAGCAACTCAAATTTCAACAACAGATACAGCAACATTTACTTTAGCTGATAAGGCAAAAGTTTATTCGCTGGGAGTTGAAACAAGAGTATCTCAATTGCAACTTGATGATTTAGTGGAATTTAAAACAGATAACTCAGGAAAAGTTTCAGAAGTTGTAGCATATCCTAAAAATGGAAGAGTAACAGGAGAGATAACAGACGTTTATTACGGGTCCTCAACAACAAGAGAATATATAAAAATAAAACTTCAAGACGGTAAAACTTATACATTCTACGGAAGTGAATTGAATAGAAACAATCCATTCTACACAAATACAAGATTATTTGACAACCTTCGAAGAGGCGAAAGAATAACACTATCAACAAACTATAAAATAGTAACAAACATTGGGAATGGTTATGTAAATGGACAAAACTTAACAGGTACTATAGTGGATGTTCGCCAAGATTACGATGGTTACAAAATTGACGTGAGAACATTTAATGGAAATATTGAAACAGTTTACACAAGTAGAAATACCGACTACAGAGAAAATGGAATTGGAAGAACGCAATTATCACCAAGAGACCTTCAAGGAAGAGAAGTTAGCGTAGTTAGAGAGCGTGGTAACTATGCTAAGCTGGTTGAGATTTTGGAAAGAGGTTCTAATTTCCGAGTAAGAGCCATAGTAGATGATGTCAGGATTGACCCGACATTTAATCAAGCCGGAACAACTTACTACTTAACTGTAAAAGATTCAGATAATAACTATATACGAAACAATGACTCATTTACACTTCAAACAACTTATGATAATGGTAGGGCAATTAATAGAGGAGATTTAGTAGAGGTCATTGGAACAAGACTTTCTAATGGAGACTGGAGTGTTCTTGAAGTTAGAGATAACTATGGAAGAACAATTTATGGAAACTATTATTCAAGAGGTCTTAGATAAAATTAAATAGTCTGTGTCAAATTAAAGAGGCTCAAATTTGAGTCTCTTTTTGTGCAATAAAACAAAATATAAAAAATATAAATATAACTAACAAACGTAGGGGCGGCACGTATCTGTAAGAAAATAATAGATAGTAAAAAAGCATAGGCCCGCCCGCCAACCAAATAAAAACCAATAAAAAATGGGTGGCATAACCACCCATAAACCAAAGACAATAAAACCAACACAATAAAATTATCTTTCAGCCATCAAAATTTCAATTTCATCTTCATTAATACCCACCATAGCTTCACCAAGATTTTTAGAAACCTCAGCAATAACAGATGGATTATCAAAATTGGCAACAGCCTTAACAATTGCCTGAGCACGCTTTTCAGGATTACCGCTCTTGAAAATACCACTTCCAACAAACACGCCCTCAGCACCAAGTTGTCTCATAAGGGCGGCATCAGCAGGAGTGGCAACTCCGCCGGCAGAGAAATTCAACACAGGTAATTTTCTATTAGCATGAACATATTCAAGCAAATCAACAGGCACTTGAAGTAACTTGGCTCTGTGATACAACTCATCAGGACGAAGCGCAGCAACCTCAGCCATTTCCCTTTGGATAGTTCTCATGTGAGTAACAGCTTGTACAACGTCTCCGGTCCCGGCTTCACCCTTTGTACGAATCATTGCGGCACCCTCGGAAATTCTTCTAAGAGCCTCACCCAAATTTCTACAACCGCAAACGAAAGGAGTGTTAAAAACTCTCTTGTCTATGTGGTGTTCATGGTCTGCGGGAGAAAGAACTTCAGATTCGTCTATATAGTCAATCCCCAAAGACTCAAGAATTTGTGCCTCCACAAAATGTCCGATCCTCGCCTTAGCCATAACCGGGATTGAAACTACATTCATTATATCGAGAATTATTTGAGGATCACTCATACGGCTCACACCACCGGCAGCCCTTATATCAGCAGGCACTCTTTCAAGCGCCATTACGGCAACAGCACCCGCAGCTTCAGCAATCTTAGCTTGTTCAGGATTAGTTACATCCATGATAACTCCGCCGGCTAATTGATTATGTATTTCTTCTCTAGAATATTTAGTCATTTCATACCTCCATGTTTATATAAGACGATTATAATGGTAAAATGAAACTGTAGAAAGATTCAAAAGAATAAAAAATAAAGGGTCCAGATATGATTACAATACACTTTGAAGAAAATAAAAATTTATACGAACAAATCTATACATACTTTAGAGACGAAATAAAAAATGGAAATTTAAAATGGAAAGATAAACTTCCATCGAGGCGTTCATTGGCACAACACTTGGGAGTGAGTCTTAACACAGTCAAAACTGCATACGACCAACTCACCGAAGAAGGTTATATTGTTTCAGACCAAAGACGAGGTTTTTTTATAGATAAATTGTACGCAGAAAGATTGAAAATGCCAGAGCCTGAAATAGTATTTGAAGAAAGAACAGCTACAGAATATAAATATAATTTTTCTCATAGTTTAATAGATGCCGATAAACTTCCAATTTCAATACTTAAAAAATGCTCAAATGAAGCAATTGAAAACTCCCTAAAAAACTTTTCATTGCCAAAAGGTGGGATTTGGACGCTTAGAATTGAGATAGCAAAATATTTAAAAGAGCATAGAGGAGTGTCGGTATCGCCGGAGAATATAATCATAACAGGCGGATACGGAGAGCATATTTTCATACTCATGTCTTTAATAGACAAGCCCGTATTTGCAGTAGAAGATCCGGGATACAACAAGACAATGGATTTGATAAATGGGCTATCCGAAAAAATAAATAGAATTCCCCTTGATAAATACGGTTTTTCAGTTGCAGATTTAGAGAAGACAAATGCAAATATAGCAATAGTAACACCTAACCATCAATTTCCAACAGGTACAATTATGGTTTTAAGACGTAGGCAGAGATTGCTCGAATGGGCAGATAAAAATTGTAGATACATAGTTGAAGATGACTACGACAGTGATTTCAAATATGCCGGGAAGCCTATACCGGCTCTAAAGAGTTTGGATAAAGACGACAAAGTTATATTATCCGGATCATTTTCAAAAATAGTAGGCAAATTTTTAGGCGTTTCATACTTGGTATTACCACAAAAGCTAAAAGAAAAATACGATAAAATTCAAATTCCGACCTCAGGAGCTTCAATTATCCAACAAAATATTTTGGAAAGATTTATGGCAACCGGTGCATTTGAAAAACATATCAATAGAATGAATGCACATTACAGAAAAAAAAGAAGTGTGATAATAAAAGAATTGAAAAGAGAAGGCATTGAAATATTGGGAGCAGATGCCGGCACATACTTTGTAATGAGAGTTGACGAAAAAATCTGGGATTTGAAAAATTTAAAAGAGAAGTTGTCGAAAAATTCAATCAAACTAAATACAGTTGCCGATTATAGCTCACAAGGCAAATACGAAAGAGATTTGATAATAGGATTTGGTGGATTAAAAGAAGAAAAATTAAAAGAAACGATCAGAAATTTGTTGGAAATTATTAGTTATTAAAATATAAGAAAGGTCCGCTTATAAAACAACAGTTTCAAAAACACGTAGGGGCGGCACGAGAGAAGCGAGGCCCGCCCACTAACCAAAAAGGGCCAATAAATTGAAAATAAAAAATAAATGACTATAATAAAGATGAGGACATACAGATGGTCGCCCGATATCAAAATTGGGAGGTGTATTATGAGTGATTATGAAATCTTATCATTAGTGATAAAGATAACAACACTTATAATAGCCATCCTAACACTATTAAAGTAAATTAGGATATAAAAATACCACCTGTATCATCACTACAGATGGTATTAAATAAAAATATCACATAGGGTGACCGTCTTAAACGGTGTCTTCTTAAATACATTATACCACATTTAAAAAAATTAACAAATTCAAAACAAACCCGGTAATAAAAAACTTATGTCTCATGAATGTGACAGAGAGATTGATACACCAAAACCAAATTGTATATTTATAAAAAACACGAACATAACCAATAACCGTAGGGCGACGTGACTGCAAGAAAAATAAAAAATCAAAACAAAAATAAACAAATAAAAAATATAAATAACAAAACAATATAGGCCCGCCCGTCAACCAAAAAAGGGCCAATAAATTGAAAATAAAAAATAAATGACTATAATAAAGATGAGGACATACAGATGGTTTGCTCCAATCAACAAAGATTGGGGGTGATAGTATGAGTAAATTTGAAATACTAAGCATAATGCTTATGTATCTAACATTAGCCGTAACTATCATAGCCCTATTTCAAAAAAAGAAATAGACAGCAAAATACCTATCTGTATTTGCACTACAGATAGGTATAAATAAAAAACCTATACAACGAGCAAACCGTCTTAAACGGTGTCCTCTTTAAACACATTATATCACATTTAAAAAAATTAACAAATCCAAAACAAATCCGGCAATAAAAAACTTATGTCTCACGAATGTGACAGAGAGATTGATACACCAAAACCAAATTGTATATTTATAAAAAACACGAACATAACCAATAACCGTAGGGCGACGTGACTGCAAGAAAAATAAAAAATCAAAACAAAATTAAACAAATAAAAATAATAAATAACAAAACAGTACAGGCCCGCCCACCAACCAAAAAAGGACCAATAAATTGAAAATAAAAAATAAATGACTATAATAAATATGAGGACATACAGATGGTCACCCAATATCAAAATTGGGAGGTGTATTATGAGTGATTATGAAATCTTATCCCTAGTGATAAAGATAACAACACTTATAATAGCCATCCTAACACTATTAAAGTAAATTAGGATATAAAAAAACCACCTGTATCGCAACCATAGGTGGTTTTTTATTAAAATAAACCTTTAGGGTGACCGTCTTAAACGGTGTCCTCTTTAAACACATTATATCACATTCAAAAAAATTAACAAATCCGAAATGAATCCCAAAAACGAAAATACGGGCGGGCCTATATTTCTTCTTAATCACTTTTTCAATTTATCCATTTTATTTTAATTCCATAACCAATATAACAAAAACGTGCCGCCCCTACGTTAAGAATATAATGCAAATAAAATTTCTAAAATATAAAACAATATAAACGGGCGGGCCTATATTTCTTTCTTAATCATCTTTTCAATTTGTCCATTTATTTTTTAATTCATTATTTATCTTGCAAAAACGTGCCGCCCCTACATTGTTTATATTTCAAGTAAAATTTATCAATTAAAATTGTAATTAACCGATATTTCCAGCTTTGCTCGTGGTAACGACCCATAAACAAAACTAAAAAAACACTTAAAAAACAATAAAATATCTTGCCTGAAAAAACAAAATTGATATATTATCAGAAATAAATATAATATAAATAATCTCTATCAAGAAAATAGGAGGACATATGAGAAAAAGAATTCATAGAAGAAGATCAAAGACAAGATTAAAGAAGTTAATGGTTACGCTAACCGTCGGGTCAATGGTAATTTCACTAGCAAGTAGGAAACCGACACTCGATAAAGATAGTTTTAAAAACGAGCGTAGAATTGAAAGCCGGCTAGAGAGAAAAGAGTTACATAAAAAATCTAAAATAAAATTAATGAGCAGAAAGATGGAAAACAGCCTCTATATAGCCATACATTTAGCAGATAAGAAGAGACATAAAATTTTAGAATATCAAAATGAAAAGTATGAATACATCTATGAAATGGGAACTCACACAACATTTTTAAGACAGACGAGCATTGAGCTGCAAAATGAAACACACAGCTACAAAAGTTATAAAATAGCACAGAGCACAGAAGAAGAATATAGAAGAGACTTGAAAAAATTATATTTGGAAAATGGTATAGAAGACTCAGAAGTTGAGATGACAAAATGCGTGTTAGAAAAAATAAAAAGGGCAAAGATAAAATTGGCTCAACACATTGAAGCTAAATTAGCATTTATAAAATATAACGAAGATAATAAATTTAAAAAAATATATTTAATGCCTTATAGCTATGAATATTATAAAAACGCAGTTGAATATGCGGGAAATCAAAAAATAATAGAGCAAGTATATAAAAAACAAACTCAAATACTCACGATAATAAAGAATAGGTACATTGTAGAAAAATTTGAACTGATAGAAACGATTAAACTAAAAATATAAAAATAAAAAATCAAAAAAAAGCAAATTAAAAGGAATAACGAAACTCAACATATTAAAACAACTTACAAGTTTAAAACAGCAAATAAAAACTCACTTTTAAATAAAAAATCTTGGCAAAATATTAAAGAGACAAAAATAGTTAAATAAAACCCTATAAAATCAATGAAGGAAAGCTGAAAATAATAATTCGATAAATCATTGAAAAATTCAAAAAAATTAAAAAATAATAAATCTTAGATAAATATTGAGGAATTTTGAAATTAGGCTTTTAAAAAACATAAATATAGTATATAATGCTCAAAGACTACTTAGGAATACATTAAAAATTTGTGGAGGATTTAAAATTGAGTAAGAGAATAGGAATATTTTTATTAGCTATAATAACAATGATAGGAGCTCTTCCTATAGAAGTAATAGCAGCAGGGATGGACGATAGAGCTGCTAATTTGGTTGGTAATACACCGGGAAGTCTTGTAGAAAGTAATGACCAACAATATTCCGAAGAAAAAAATAAAAATAGCGAAACTGAGATAATATTGGAATCTGCAAAAGAAACTGCAGAACAAAACAATAAATCGAAAAAAGCAAAACAAACACAAGAAAAAGAAAGCATAGGTGAAGTGAACACACAAGCAGAAACTCAACCTATGCAGTTTGACGTGCAAAAAATTCAAAATCAGCCACAAGGCGACATCCTAAGAGAGATAATAAAGAATAATAATTACGGATTAGATTGGAACAATCCGGAAAACTACGTCGGAAAAGAAGCTACATTAGAAGAAAACTTAATAGAAGGAAGCATAGACTACTTAGAAGCACCTGAAGTGATAGGAAATACAACGTTTTCAAACAAAATAGAAGCGATAATAAACAAAGATGATACGAGAAAAGCAGAGAGCATAACATGGGTGTATAAAACCAAGACAGAAGGCGAGGCCTCAGAACAGACAAATCATTTCATAACAATAAGAGATGCAGGGCTTAACTACCCTATTATAGAAACGAGAAAATTCGACACGATAGAAGGCGAAAACACATACAATCCATATACAAACATAACTTACAGAGATATCCAAAACCAAATACAGAGGATAACAACAGGAAACATCTCAAGCCCAATACAAGAAGCAACAGAAGTAAACAGTCCGGTGCCGAACAAAGTGACACAAACAATAGTAAAAACACCTATATTAGCAGAACAAAATTCATATACACTAATTATAAGAACAGAAACTAAAATAGGACGAGAAATCAAAAATTCTTATAAGACCTTTACAATAAACACAGATAACACAATCACATACAATGCCGTCCTAACCAATGGAATTCAAAGAGAAAACACGATCAATTGGCTAAAGACAGTTGTAAATACAACAGATGAAACACAAAACTTCACAGTAGACCTTACACCGGATAACTCACAAAAAGTATTAAATACTATTCAAGTAAAAAAATACAAACTTACAGAAAAAGGGTATGAAGAAATCTCAGCCGAAAGAGAAGTAAAAGAGATAAACTCATTGTCGGAAGAATCAGCGAAGATAAATCAAATACAAAAAGTTGAAAAACAAATAGAATCTAAAAACGAAATGACAACTTTCGGCATGTTTAAAATTGCTCAAAAAACAGTTGAAGCAGAAAAAATAACACAAGAAAATAAAACGACAGAGCCGCCGGAAAGACAAGAAACAGAACCAATAGAAACCACAGAAGAAGTACCGCAA
>NZ_JAXDSS010000069.1:0-74466 GCF_034090345.1 Peptoniphilus sp.
CGCTTCTTATGAAGAGTTATAACTCAAGGGAATTGTTAAAGATACTAAATGAAAATGGTTGGATTGAGACAGGAATATCAAGGGGAAGTCATTTATACATGCACAATCCAGATAAACCTGAATTGGGGAAAGTAACCATACCGCACCCAAGAGATAATTATCCAATAAAAACTTTACAGAGTATCGAAAAACAAACAGGGGTTAAATTATAGCCCCTTATCCCTAAAACGATTTGAGGTGACTTATAATGAAAGACAGATATATTTATCCAGCTATTTTTGATTATGATGAAGATGGTATTAGTATCAGTTTTCCGGATTTGCCTGGTTGTTTGAGCTGCGCAGATAATGATGAGGAAGCTTTAATTATGGCTGAAGATGTTCTAGGTTTATGGATGGAAAATTTAGAGGAAGAAAAATCTGATATTCCAACACCAAGTAAATTGGTAGATATTTCAACTTCGGAAAATCAAAAAACTATACTAGTTGATGTGTGGATGCCGACAATTAGAAAAGCTATAAATAATAAAGCTATTAAAAAGAATTTAACAATACCGCAGTGGTTAGACATAATGGCTAGAGAGAAAGATTTAAACTTTTCTTTTATTTTACAAGAAGCTTTAAAAAGAGAATTAAATATAATATAATTATTGCACAAGGGTTTTAACAGCCCACTAAAAAAGGACTGGATAGGGTTTCTATCCTACCAATGTGCACATTGAGAAAGCCTAGGGATTAAATCTCTAGGCTCTTTTTTTAATATCAATAGTCATGTATAATAAAGTTAGTTATTAGGAGTGTTATACATGAAAAAAGTAAGCTTGAGATATAGAAAATTCAATAAACATAAGTCTGAAAAGATTATGAGGTTGCTTTCAAAAATAAAAAGAGAAAAAATCAAAGATGATTTACTTAAAAAGAGAAAAATCATTTCTGAATTTGAATTACCATCAGATTTTAGACTTTTTGAGAACTATGACATAGTTATGAATTTTTTCATAATGTACTTAAAGAAATTAAAATGAAACTTTCACTTCATACGGACATAAAAACTTTAAGTGTAAAATTTAAACTAAAAAATATAGAACGAGCAACAAATGAAAGTATAATGTTCTTATTAGCCATAGTAAATAGTTATAAAAATGAATCAATCAAAAATATTCACTATTCTGGAGATGTCCCAATTAAAGAGTCTGTAAAAAGAATGTTTATAGAATCTGGATTTTTAAATTATTGTAGGACAAATAATATGGGAAATTTACAAACTTCAGAAAATAAGATTCAGATAAAATACGGAAATGGGTACTATAAGCCGAATGATTTTATTTCTGTATATGATTGGATATCAAGAGATATAAATGTGGCAAAACATTACACAAAAGATTTAAGTGGAATAATAAATGAAATTATTGGCAATGCAGTAGAACATGCTTATCCGAAATCAAATAATAATTTTAAACAAAAAAACTGGTATTTTTACGCAGAGAAAAAAGAGAAACACATAGAATTTATAGCACTAGATCCAGGAGTAGGAATGCCGCAGACTATGAAGAAAAATTTCTTTGAGAAAATATTTCAGTGGACATTAAACACTGATGCAAAGTTAATTGAAAGTGCTTTGCTAGGTATATTTAGAACAAAAACAGAAGAAAGAAACAGAGGTAATGGGTTACCTAAAATTTATAATAGTGTAGTTAAAGGTAAAATTTCTAATTTACAAATTTTATCTCAAAAAGGATATTGTTTTATTGAAAAGAATGGAAATATATTTACAGAAAATAAACATAAAGGATTTCCAGGGACTTTATATAAATGGGAATTGAAAGTGGAGGAGTAATTATGAATGTAAATGTAAAAGAATTTACAACTACGCCAGGTGGTAGGTATAAACAAATAAGCTCTTTCTCGGGTGAAGAGTTTAGAGATGATATATTAAGACCTGCAATAGAAGAAGCTATTAACAAAGGAGAAAATATAGTTATAAATTTAGATGGGACTTATGGTTATCCTACGTCATTTTTGGACGAAGCTTTTGGTAAATTATGTAAATATTTTACTAATAATGAGTTGAAAAAGATAACTTATATATCTAATGATGAACCAAGTTTAATTCAAGATATTGAAAAATACACAAAAAACAATAGATGACTATGAAAGATTTTTTTAAATTGCCATTAAAAACTTTAAAAGCACTACTGTATATATTTTTATTTATATTAGTTTTATTGATTTTTATATATAATATTAAGAGAAAGTCATTTTTTTATATGAATTTTTTTGAAATCTTAACTCTAATCTTTGCTTTTGTATTTGGGTATTTATATGTTGAAAATTCTAAAAGAAATACTGACATAAAAAATGAAGTTACAAGAATATTATATAAAATCTTAGAAGAACTTCCTAAGTTGAAAGAAATAGATGACAAAGACTATACTCTAATTCAACGAAAGATTAATAATTATATTGAGATGATTAGTAAAGTTCAATTAAATAAAGATATAAGTTCCGATATATTTTATATAAAGATGCAATTTGAATATATAAAATATGACTATAGTATCTATATTGATAAAATGAAAGATAAATCAGAAATTAAAAATCATATAAATCTCAGCGTTAATAATATAGAGACTAAAGTTGATAATATAATTTTTGAACTAAATTGTCCTATTAAAAAATACTAAACACTATAAAATAGCCAGGGGAATAAATCCTCTGGCTGTTTTATATCACATAACCATATTGATTAATGCTGACTAATTTTTATAAGCAATATACAAACAATTTACAAAATGGCTTTAAATCAACTAATACAGCCGTTTAAAATTCTCAAAGAGATAAAAATATTTTTCATGCAAAAAAAGAGAACCTTTGGAAACACCAACTTCCAAGGGTTCTCTTTTTTGGCTCTATGTCAAATATTGGATTCTATAATATCACTAAAAATCAGTTAGAAAACTCCTTTATATTGTTTTGTTGGGTGCTTAATAATTTAGGATTGAGTGATGATTTGTGTAATGTAGTTCAATTTGGTATTGTAATTTATAGGAGATATTCTTTATAAAAACATCAAATTTATTTGCGAATTTCAACTTTTGCTTCCATCAGAAGAGCTCATACATAAAGCTATTAATATACCTGGATTAATATTTATAAGTTATATTGTACTCATCTCTTTGGTTCAACTTTTTGGGAGTATTCTAGTTTTTAATGTTACCCTATCAGGAATAGTTTTCAAAAACAAATTATTTAATATTCTCAAAAGTGATGAGCAGAGTAGAATTATCTACTTTGCAACATCACTTTAATTTTAGTTATTTTTATTTCTTATATATTTATCAATTGCCACTGCGGCATCTTTTCCTGCGCCCATTGCAAGGATTACAGTTGCAGAACCTGTTACAGCGTCTCCGCCAGCGAATATTTCTGGTCTTGAAGTTTGACCTTCTTCATTTGCAACAATTCCGCCCCATTTACTTGTTTCTAAATTATCTGTAGTAGATGAAATAAGAGGATTTGGATTTGTACCAAGTGCCATGATAACTGTCTGGTATTCAGTTTCGTATTCTGAACCTTTAATAGTTACAGGTTTTCTTCTGCCTGATTCATCTGGTTCACCAAGTTCGTTTTGAACATTTACAAGGCCACGAACCCAACCACTTTCTGTTCCAAGGATTTCAACTGGAGCAGTTAGCATTTTAAAGTTTATTCCTTCTTCTTTTGCGTGATGAACTTCTTCAACTCTTGCTGGAAGTTCTTCTTCAGTTCTTCTGTAAACAATATCTACTTCTGCACCAAGTCTTCTTGCAACTCTTGCAGCATCCATTGCAACATTACCTCCACCTATAACAGCAACTTTTTTACCAAGTACAACTGGAGTATCGTATTCGCTCTCAAAAGATCTCATAAGATTGTTTCTAGTCAAAAATTCATTTGCAGAATAAACACCGTTTAAATTTTCGCCTGGGATATTCATAAATCTTGGAAGTCCAGCTCCTGAACCTATAAATATTGCTTCAAAACCTTCGCCATCAATTAATGAATCGATTGTTACAGTTCTTCCAACGACGATGTCGTTTTCAATTTTAACTCCAATTTTAATTAAATTTTCAACTTCGTGTTTTACTATCTCATCAGGAAGTCTAAATTCAGGAATGCCATATACTAGAACTCCACCGCTCTGGTGTAGGGCTTCGAATATAGTTACGTCGTATCCCATTTTAGCAAGTTCTCCTGCACAAGAGATACCGGCAGGGCCACAACCGATTATTGCAACTTTATGTCCATTTGACCTTGGCTTTTCAGAAAGAGTTACATTGTTGTTTCTTGCATAGTCAGCTGCAAATCTTTCAAGCTTTCCAATTGCAACGGCATCGCCTTTATTTGTAAGGATACATCTTTGTTCACATTGAGTTTCTTGTGGACAAACTCTACCACATACTGCAGGCAGTGCTGTATAAAGTGACAATACTTTTGCTGATTGTTCAAAATTATGGTTTGCAATTTCTTTTATAAAACCTGGAATATCAATTGAAACAGGGCAACCACCAACGCATAGAGGTTTTTTACAATTTAAACATCTCTTAGCTTCAATAACAGCTTCTTCTTCTGTATAACCAAGACAAACTTCTTCAAAATTTTTACTTCTGATTTCTGGGTCTTGATTTGATATAGGAGTTCTTGTAAATCTATCAAATTTTTCATTTTTTGCAATTTCATCAACTGTTTTATCATCTTTATCATTTAAGCTTTTTTCTAAATCGTGAAGAATTTCTTTATGTTGTTTAGCGATGGCTATGTCGATATTGCAGTCGTGGTCTTTTTTCTTTAAGTCTAAGTAATTGTCTGTGTTATCAGCAAATTGTCTTTGTCTTGCAATAGCTGAGTCAAAGTCAACTAAGTGTCCATCAAATTCCGGACCTTCAACACATGCAAATTTCATAACTCCATCTACTGCAACTCTACAAGCTCCACACATACCTGTACCATCAACCATAATAGGATTTAATGAAACGATGGTAGGAAGCTCATATTTCTTAGTTGTTAGACATACAAATTTCATCATTATCATAGGACCTATTGAAACACATTGGTCATAAGTTTTCTTTTCATTCTCAATTAAGTCAACTATTTTATCGGTAACCAAACCTTTAAATCCATAGCTACCATCATCGGTACATATGTATAGATTGTCACATACAGAACCTAATTCTTTTTCCAATATAACAAATTCTCTATTTTTAGCTCCGATAATTACATCAACATTAATACCATGTTCATGTAACCATTTTGCTTGAGGATACACAGGAGCAGTACCAACACCACCGGCAACCATAAGATATTTTTTATTCTTAAGTTCTTCTATACCTTCATTTAAAAATTCTGAAGGAACTCCGAGCGGTCCAACAAAGTCTTTTAATTCAGCACCTTCATCAAGTGCACAAAGTTTTTGGGTAGAAGGTCCAGATGCTTGAACTACGATTTGAACAGTGCCTCGTTCCATATCATAATCAGATATTGTAAGTGGTATTCTCTCTGAATACTGGTCTGTAATAACTATGATGAATTGTCCGGGTTGAGCTGATGCGGCAACTCTTGGAGCATATACATCCATTAAATAAATGTTTGGAGCTAAAAGCTTTTTTCGCATTATTTTATACATAAAACACCTCTTTTAAAAATTAGACTATTCTATTATACTTCTTAGAATTTTAAATAACAATCAATATAGTTAAAAACTTATAGAATATATAGTATTACAATAAATATGAGACCAAATAAAAGAAAAATAGAGATATATCTTATATAATTAAATTAACTAAAATTTAAAAAAGAAAAGATATTCCATGGCAATACAATTATACAGAAAAACAAAGATATTTGTGCACATTTTAGATACAAGATATCATGCTGTTAAATCTGATAGAAATGTATATTAACTAGCCTTTATATTTTAAGAAGATATAAAATTTCTAAGGTGTCTTTAATGAGATGGAACAAAAGAATTTCTTAAAGATAAGTCTAATAGACTTTTAAGCAAGCAGACTAATACTCATACTGATGAGGAAATTTTACGAATGAGGTCTTTTAATAAAAGAAATCCTAATCTTTATATTATAGAACTGTATGCATAGCTTAAGTTTAAGAAATGGTATGAAAGACATCTTTGTTATTTATATATTAAGAAAGTGTAAATGATAATCTAAAAGCGGTCCAAAAATCGGCAAATTATAGTCGAAAAATGGTCCACTTGTTTTAAAATTAAATATCATATGAAATAATGTGGATGTATAGGAGTGAAAATTTTAATGGACAAACATTCGATTATCAAACTAAAAAATGAAGGTTATTCTAACCGTGAGATTGTTAAAATGCTATAGAAAGAAAAGTAAATATACAAAAGAAATAGATGCCTTTTTAGATCAAATATTTGAAGAGGAAAAAAAGGAAAAGAAAACAGGAAATAGTAGATGCAGGTAATGTATTTGCTTTAAAATATGAATTTAAAAGTATAGACGAAGCAAAAGTATATAATTTAGAAGAAAAATTGATAGAATTTAATAAAAAATCAAAAGATAGAAGAAAAAGAAAAACTCTTTCCCATAAGATCAAAATATGACCTAACATAATATTAAGGCAAAAGGTAGATTCATACGGATTGTACAAGTAGAAAACAATAAATATTCAGTCTATGACTACTTAGCATGGAAAATAGTAACAATAAGAACCTATGCAGAAGAAGTAAAAATATACGTATGAAGATAATCTAGTTGCAAGCCATAAAAAGAAAGATGGTTTAGGTGAAATAAGTATTAATATCAGACACAAAAAGAGTTTATTTTTTCACAATCTCAATATACAACAAATATTTTAGGTGTTATAATCATAGTAGTGTGTTATGTTATTATCAAATTTTTTAATAAGAGGTGAATTAAATGAGTTCTACAAATCTCACTTTTAAAGTGGGCGGTGTACACATGAATGAACATAAAGAGCTTAGTGAAGCGAACTCGATTGAGAGATTGCCGGAGCCCAAAATTGTTTACATACCTATGAGTCAACACATAGGAGCACCTTGTAAGCCTACAGTGCAAAAAGGGGATGAAGTAAAGATTGGTCAAACTATTGGAAGTAGCGAGGCATTTATATCAGCAGACATTCATTCTTCGGTATCTGGGGTAGTTACAAAGGTAGAAAATATGTATACAGCTGATGGTAGGTTCTGTGAGTGTGTTGTAATTGAAAATGATGGTCTAAATACTTCTGTTGATTTTAAACCTATAGAAAACTATGACGAGTTGAAAGTTGAGGAGTTTGTACCATATGCAAAGAAGATGGGACTTGTTGGAATGGGTGGAGCTGGATTTCCACTTCATGCAAAGTTAAAGGGGGAAAATCCTCCATTGGATGAATGTATAATTAATGGTGCAGAATGTGAACCTTTTTTAACTTGCGATCATAGAATAATGTTAGAAAAGACAACTGAAATACTTGAGGGGTTAAAGATTTTTTCTAATTTTTATAATAAACAAGTTTCATACATGGCTATAGAGGAAAATAAACCTGATGCCATTAAAAAGATGAAAGAAGTTATAGATTCAAACAGTAGATTTTCTAATTTAAAAGTTGTAAGTTGTCAAACTAAGTATCCTCAAGGAGATTCAAAGAGATTATCTGAAGCTGTTTTAGGGAGGATTGTTCCACAAAATGGTGTAACTAATGATGTTGGAGTGTTCTTAACTAATGTAGGAACTACATTAGCTTTTTATGAAGCTGTTGTAGAAGGAAGACCTTCTTATGAAAGAGTTATTACAGTTAGTGGGAAAGGAATTCAACAACCTAAAAACTTGCTAGTTAAAATAGGCACACCTGTTGAAGATATAATAAATTATTGTGGTGGACTTAAAGATGAAGCTATAGAAATAGTTTGTGGTGGACCTATGACAGGTAAGAGTGTTTTTGATTTAAAAAGTCCTATAACAAAAACAACTTCAGGATTATTGGCATTGACTGATGAAGAAATGAACTATGCAGAAGAATCTCCATGTATAAGATGTTCAAGATGTGTAGACCATTGTCCGGCTAATATAAATCCAACTGACATAAATGCAGCTATATTAATCAATGATGTAGATTTTTGTAATGAACTTCATGCTGACCAATGTATGGAATGTGGAATATGTTCATTTGTTTGTCCTGCAAAGAGAAATCTTGCGCCATCTGTTAAATTAGCTAAACGTGAAATTAAACTTAAAGCTATTAAATAGGAGGGTACTGTGGAAAATACAAAGTTAAATCAATCTTCACATAGTGAAAGGTTTGTATCATTGGCCCCTCATGTAAGGAGTAATGATACAACTCAAAAAATAATGAGGGATGTAATAATTGCCCTCGTACCAGCAATGATAGGTAGTATTTATTTCTTTGGAAGTAAAGCAGCAATACTTTTAGCTGTTTGTATAATATCATGTGTTGGCTCTGAAGCTATTTTTCAAAAATTAACGCATAAGGAAATGAGAATTTCTGATTTATCTGCTGTTGTAACAGGTATTTTAATAGCATTCAATTTACCAGCTACATCACCTTGGTGGATGGCAGCATTCGGTTCTATTTTTGCCATAATAGTTATAAAAGAATGTTTTGGTGGTATAGGTTCAAACTTTATGAATCCTGCTATCGGAGCTAGAATAGTAATAATGGCTTCTTGGGCTAAGTTAATGACTAGTTATGTAAGTCCGGAAATGGCTAAATGGACTTCTGAAGTTGTAGCAAGTAGCGCTACAGTAGACGCTACAAGTTATGCAACACCTTTGACATTGATGAAAGCGGGAACATTTGAACAATTGCCTAGCTTAATGGATATGGCTATAGGGAATATAGGTGGTGTAATAGGGGAAACTTCAGCAATACTTCTATTAATAGGAGCTCTTTATCTAATTGTTAGAAAAGTTATATCTCCGCTTATTCCGGTAATCTTTATAGCAACAACTGCCGTAGTACTTATGTTATTTGGAATTTCATTCGAATATATGCCTTATCAATTACTAGGTGGTGGATTAATACTAGGAGCTTTCTTTATGGCTACTGACTATTCTTCTACACCAATGAATACAAAAGGAAAGATAATATTTGCGATTGGTTGTGGTATTCTAACTGCTGTAATTCGTGCAAAAGCTTCTTTGCCAGAAGGAGTTTCTTATGCAATAGCTTTAATGAATGTTGCAACACCTTTGATTGATAGAATCACAAGAACAGAAGCATATGGGGAGGCGAAATAATGAGCGAACCAGTTAAATTCGGAGCAATTTTACTTTTATTTTGTGCTATTAGTGCAGGTCTTTTAGCTTTTGTAAATAGCATGACTGTTGATGTAATAGCTCAAGCACAACTTGAACAAACACTTAATTCATATAAGACAATTTTTGGTGAGGAAGCTGATAACTTTGAAGAATATGATCAGAGTAAACTAGAAAAAATTCAAGAAAAATATCCTGAAATAGAAGCTATTTTTGTAGCTGAAAAAGCAGGTCAAAAAGTAGGGTTTGGAGTTAATGTTACAACTAATGGTTTTGGTGGAGCAATGACTAATGCTTTAGGCATAAAAATAGAGGGTGACGAAATATTAGGTTATAGCAATATAACTCACCAAGAAACTAAAGGTTTTGGTACACAAATTACTGAAGAACCATATATATCTTCATATAAGGGAAAGAGTGTTTCAGAAGAGTTAGTTTTGTCAAAAGAACCTAAGGCACCTAATGAAATAATGCAAATTTCAGGAGCTACAGTAAGTTCAAAAGCGGTTTTTGAAGGGGATAAAATTGTAGCTGAAGTTTATAAAGACATATTAAAGGCAGAATAGGGGGATAAAAATGAAATTGTCTAAAGTATTAATTAATGCCATTTTTAGAAATAACCCCGTATTCATACAAATGATAGGGTTGTGTTCGGTATTAGCAATAACAAACTCTTTGATGAGCGCTATAGCAATGGGCATAGCTGTAACATTTGTACTTATAATGAGTAATGGAGTTGTATCTATACTAAGAGGTGTAATACCTGAAAAAATAAGAATACCTTGTTTTATAGTAGTTATAGCGACATTTGTAACAATAGTTCAAATGGTTTTACAAGCTTTCTTTCCACCAATATATGAAGCTCTTGGTATCTTCTTACCACTTATAGTTGTTAACTGCTGTATATTGGGAGAAGCTGAAGGATTTGCTTATAAAAACAAATTAATTCCTTCATTAGTAGATGGTTTGGGAACTGGTATAGGATATACTATGGCAGTCGTGGCTATGGGATTTGTAAGAGAATTATTAGGATATGGAACTTTACTTGGGTTACAAGTTTTACCAGAATCTTATCCTGGTATAGGACTTATGGGAGCACCGGCAGGGGCATTTATACTTTTAGGTTTCTATATAGCAGGTTTTAAACTTTTACTTTCAAGAAGGGGTGAATAAAAATGTTAGGCTCAATTATAACTATTTTAGTTTCTACAATATTAGTTAACAACTACATATTTGCTCAATTCTTGGGAATCTGTCCTTTTCTTGGAGTTTCTTCAAAAGTTGAAACTGCAACAGGAATGGGAATAGCAGTGACTTTCGTAGTTGTTATAGCATCTGCAATTACATGGTGTTTACAAACTTTTATATTAGATAAATTTGGCTTGGGATACTTACAAACAATAATGTTTATATTAGTAATAGCATCTCTTGTACAATTTGTAGAAATGGTAATTAAAAAATTATCTCCATCACTTTATACTGCAATGGGAGTTTTCCTTCCTTTGATAACAACTAACTGTATGGTTCTTGGAGTTACAGTACTTAATGTACAAAACGGATATAATTTAATTGAAACTGTAATAAGTGGACTTGGTGCTTCAATAGGATTTACAATAGCTCTTGTACTTATAGCAGCATTAAGAGAAAGACTTGTATATGCAAAAGTACCTAAAGCTTTACAAGGTGTTCCTATAGCTCTTATAAGCGCTGGTCTTATGGCATTAGCATTTTCAGGCTTTTCAGGACTTGTATAGGGGGTTAAAAAATGAATGAAATAATTTTGCCTATTATTTGTTTAGGTATAACAGGTGCGATTTTTGGAATTTTACTTTCAATAGCATCTAAGGTATTTGCAGTTGAGCAAGATGCTAGAATGGTTGCTGTAAGAAATGCACTTCCAGGAGCAAACTGTGGGGCTTGTGGATTTCCGGGATGTGATGGATTAGCTGATGCAATAGCAAAGGGAAAAGCTCCTGTAACAGGATGTGTAATAGGCGGTAAAGATACTGCCGATGCAGTTGCTGATGTAATGGGAGTAAATGCTGGAGATGTTGATAGAATGGTAGCTAATGTACTTTGTCAAGGAACTTGTGGAGTTGCTAAAGACAAATACAGATATGAAGGATTAGCTGACTGCAGATTGATTTCAGATTTCCAAAAAGGATCTAAAGCTTGTAATTATGGTTGTGTTGGAGGAGGCTCATGTGTAAGCGTATGTGAGTTTGATGCAATACATATAGTAGATGGAATTGCAAAAGTAGACAAGGAAAACTGTGTAGCATGTAAAAAGTGTGTGGAAATATGTCCTAAGAACTTAATTGACTTAATTCCATACAAAGCTAAAACAGTTGTAGAATGTCACTCAAATGATATTGGTAAAGATGTTAGAGTGAAATGTGGAATAGGATGTATATCATGCGGACTTTGTGAGAAAAATTGTCCTAAAGATGCTATTCACGTAAATAACAATTTAGCTAGTATAGATTATGAAAAATGTATAAACTGTGGAATATGTGTATCATATTGCCCAACTGGAGCTATTTTCTGTGAATATCCTGAAAGAGTAGAAAAGATAAAAGAAAAGCGTAAAGCAGATCAAGAAAAGAAAAAACAAGAAGCTTTAGAAAAAAAGAAACAAGCTGAAGAAGCGGCTTTAACTAAATAGGAATTAAATAAAATTTGTAGGGTGGACATAGTTCGCCCTTTTTTATGTTTGAAATTAGGATATAAAATTTTAAAAAGGAAATAGATGAAAATGCCTACACTGTTTGTTGGACATGGCAGTCAGATGATTGCAATTTAAGATAATGATATAACTACGAAATTTAAGAATATTGGAAATACAATAATCGATAAATATGGTAAACCAAAGGCAGTTTTAATGTTTTCAGCACATGGGTTTACTAGTGGGAATCTATTACAAAGTGTGAAAAATCCTAAGTAAATTTTTGATATATATGGATTCCCAAAAGAGTTATATGAAGTAGAGTATAGTCCTAAAGGTAATTGGAGCTCACTAAAAAGTTTTGGGAATTTTAGGTAATGATATATATGTAAATAATGATTGGGGAATTGACCACGGAGCTTGGTCTGTATTAATCCATGTGTTTCCAAAAGCTGATATACCAGTTGTGCAACTAAGAGTTAATAGAAATTTAAGCGAAGACGAGATTTTTAATTTAGGTTTTTAATTTAGGCAAAAAATTATCTATTTTAAGTGATGATAAATATTTAATTAAGGATAGTGGGAATATTGTACATAATTTGGCAATGGTTAAATGGGATAGTGAATTTGTAAGTGAATATGTCGATGAATTTGATGAATAAGTGAAGAAGAATATTTTAAATGGCGACTATAGTGAAATAATAAATGGAATAACGAAAAAAATTACAACTATGCAGTTTCGACCTAAAGAACATTTTTATTTATTACTATATGTACTTGAAGCAAGCATATGCAGAAGAGTAACAATTTTTAATAATATAAAAAACTTGGATTCTATATCATGACTTCTTATTTATTTGAATAGAAATTAAAAAACATTATTAATAATATAAATAATTTTTTTAGTGTGATATAATTTTATTGAGGTGCATATATGAAAAAAGGAGATTATATAATTGTTGCCTTAATTTTATTGTTATCAACAGGAATTTTTTTAGTATCTAAAAATTCTGTAGTAGAAGCTGCAGAGAAAGAGGTTGTAGTAAGTGTTAATGGTAAGGTTGAGGCAAGATATACGCTCAGTGAAAAAGAAAAACTTTATACAATAGATAATAAATATGGTAAAAATACTTTTGCAATAACTAGCGATGGAGTACATATGGTTGAGTCTGATTGTAAAGATCAAATTTGTATTCATATGGGTCATATAACTAGGGCTGGAGAATCTATTATATGTCTACCAAATAGATTGATAATTTCATTAGTGAATGCAAATGCGGACAATGATGTTAAAGACACAAGAGAAGTGGATGTGGTACTACATTGAGAATTAAAAAGATGATTTTTTTATCACTACTTGTGTCTTTAGGCTTAGTCATTGGTTTATTTGAAATGATGTTGCCAACACCAGCTGCAATACCTGGAGCTAAATTAGGTCTTTCAAATATGGTAGTTTTAATAACTATTTTATTTTTTGGTAATAGAGAAGGTATAGTAGTTGCGGCTTTGAAATCAATCTTATTAGTTATAGTAACAGGGTCAGTAACAAGCTTTATTTTTTCTTTTACGGGAGCTATGTTGAGTACGGTAAGCATGTCTTTGGCAAATAGCTTCTTAAAAAAATATATATCTACAGTTGGGATTAGCTTAATAGGCTCAGCGTTTCATAATATGGGGCAAGTTTTAGCAGCGTGTATAGTGTTAAATACATTTAGTATAATTTCATATTTACCATTGTTATTAGTGCTCGGAATTTTTACAGGATATTTTGTTGGGGTAGCCAGTGAGTACTCAGTTAAAAATTTGAGTGTTACTTTTAAGGGGAATATTAATGAATAGAAGAATAGTTCTCGCATCGAATTCGCCTCGTCGAAAAGAAATGCTTACAGAATTTATAGATTTTGAAGTTATCAGCAAATTTATAGATGAAACATATGATGAAAGTAAATCTGAACATGTAAATGTTATGTCTATAGCTTTTAATAAAGCGTATGAAGTAGCAAAGGAAAATGAAAATGCCATTGTAGTTGCAGCGGATACTTTAGTTTATAAAGATAGACCGTTAGGCAAACCTAAGGATAGAGAAGATGCAAAAAAAATGTTGTTAAGTCTTTCTGGTACTATACATGATGTATTGACAGGTTGTGCAATAATTTGCATGGAAGAAAACTACAAAAAGATATTTTATGAGAGAACACAGGTTAAGTTTAAAAAATTGAGTGAAATACAAATAGAAAAGTATTTAGATACTTTGGAATATGTAGATAAAGCGGGAGCTTATGGTATTCAAAGATATGGAAGCCTATTAATAGAGTCTGTAAAAGGCGATTTCTTCAATGTTGTAGGGCTTCCGATATCGAGATTGTATGATGTGTTAGATGCTGATTTTGATGTAGATTTTTTAAAGAGGTAGACTATGCAAGAGAATTTTAGTATTAAAGAAATGCCTGAAGAAGATAGACCTGAGGAAAAATGTTTGAAACTAGGGACGGAAGCGCTCTCTAATGCTGAATTACTTGCACTGATAATAAGAACAGGGAACAAATCTAAGACATCTGTGGAATTATCCCAAGAAATATTAAATAAATTTAGTTATAAGGATGAATATGGGTTCGAACATAGGGGAATAAGTGCATTAAAAAATATAAGGATATCTGACTTGACTGCTATAAATGGAATAGGAAAGAGTAAAGCTTGTATGATACTTGCAGCTGTTACTTTGGCAAAGAGGATGAGTCAAGAGTCTGTATTTAAAAAGACAAAGGTGAATTCGCCATCTAAAATAGCTAGTTATGTAATGGAAGATATGTGCAGTTTGAAAGTGGAAGAGTTTAAAATAGCAATATTAAATACAAAAAAAGAATTAGAAGTGATAAAAAATATATCAACTGGTTCAATGGATATGACAGTCGTACATCCAAGAGAGGTTTTTAAAACTGCCATAGATTACTCTGCGCATACAATTATAGCAATACATAATCATCCTTCAGGAGATATAACGCCATCAACAGAAGACATAGCTTTAACGAAGAGATTAAAAGAGGTTGGCAATATAATTGGTATTGAACTTGTGGATCATATAATAATAGGTAATAGAGTTTATTACAGTTTTTTGGAGAATGGATTAATATGAAGTATTATGTGGATTCACATGAAAATTTAATCATAGGATACGATAATAAAATAGAAAAAATTATAATATTAGATGACCCAATAAATAATATTTACAGAGGTAGTGTTCAAAAAAAAGTGAAGGGAATTGGAACTTTTATAGATTTGGGAGATTACATAGGATTCACTCAAGAAAAAATATCTCAGAGCGAAGGGGAAAGTGTAATAGTTAAAGTAATAAAAGTTCCAAGCGAAAAAGAAAAAGCATTAAAAGTAAGTAGAAAAATTTCTGTAACAGGTAATGCTATGATTGTATTTGATGATGACTTTATAAAAGTATCATCAAAAATTAACGCTGAGATGAGAAATAATTTATTAAATTTTGCTGAACACAACTCTTTTAAGGGAGTATTATTTAGAACTGAAGCTCAAAATATTGCTTTTGAGTCACTAAAAGAAGAATACACTGATTTAAAAGAAAAATTGAATTTACTAGAATTAGAAAAAGATAGGTTACCAAGCCCAAAGTTATTATATAAAGAGCCAATAGTTAATAGAATAAATTTAAAGGAAAATGAAGAAATATTATTTAATGATTTGGAACTTTTTAAGCTTTATAAAAATCTAGTAAATTCAGAGTTTGATGCTGAGTTTAGTATTAAATACATACCTGAATTGGTTAGAGAATTAAATGTTTTAAAGGGTAGAGAAGTTGCCCTACCTGATGGAGGAAATATAACCATTGAAAAGACATTGGCTTTTACTGTAATAGATGTAAATTCAAAGGGTTATAATGCTATAAATAACCATGAAGTTGTGAGAAAAATAAATTTAGATGCAACTAAAGAAATCGTGAGGCAAATTTTACTTAGAAATATTTCGGGAGCTATAATTGTAGATTATATAGATTCAGATGAACAAATCAAGAAAGAAGTTATAAATTTGTTAAGGAAAGAATTAAAACAAGATGGTAAAAATACTACTGTGCATGGCTTTACTAGAATGGGATTGTTGGAAATGTCTAGAAAAAATAGAGGAGAAGAATTAAGTAATATATGGATAGAATAGTAGTAAATATTGTTGGTGATTCTATAGTTAATGGTTTTGGTGTTAAGGGCAATTCATTTTCAAAGATAGAGTCTGATAAAATATTATTTAATAATTTTGGCGTGAATGGAGAAACGTCCTCAAGTGTTCTAGATAGAATTGATAATTTATTAGATTGTGATTTATTGGTGTTATTTTACGGGTTAAACGATTTTCTTAATGGTATGCCGGTAAAATATGTAGTTGAAAATACTGAAAAAATTTTGCGTAAGTCAAAATCAAAAGTATTAGTATGTATACCACATATGGTGGATACAAATGAGCTGAGATTTATTTTTAATCCGGGCGGAATAAATAGAAAGTTAGAAAAATTACATGATGAATATTTAAAATTGAATTTTAGTAATTTTAAAATTCTGAATTTTTATAAGTTAGTGAAAGATATTGAACTTTTTGACGGAATTCATCCTAATGAAAAAACACATGAAGATATGAAAAAATTATTTTTAGAATTTTTAGAGGTGAACTATGGATTTTATAAATAAGCTTAACAAAAGGGAAAAGGTTTTATTAATTGTTTTGGTGGTTTTGATTTTTGAAATGCTGATATATTCGTTAGTATTTTCTGAAAAAGTAAAAAACATTGAAGCATATAAATATAAAATAGAAAATACTAAATTAGACTTAAAAGATATTAAATTAAAAAGTGAAATTAGAGACTCGGATAAAGAAAATGTCGTAGTAAAAAGAGAAGATAATGAAGGGTTTATAAAAGAATTTCCACAAGCTGCAATAAGCACTGTCGAAGAAAATAAAATAATAGACATACCATTAAAGAAAGAAGAACTTTTTAAGTTATTAAATTTGTCTGATTATTATAGTTACGATAATGCAACTTTAACTCAAGATTTTGAGGGATATAGAATAACTTTCACTTTCAAGAGTGATAGTTCTTCTATATTACCGCAAATAGTGGCATCTGAAGGGGATATAAAGAGTAAAATTTTTAAAGAAAAATTAGATGAGAAAGATAAAAATAATAACATTATATCTGCACTTAATGAATCTAAAAGTGTAAAAGAAAATAAATCAGAAAGTAAGAAAGTAGATAAAGAAGGAAATGTATTATCAACTTCAAAACAAGAAAATAAAATCGAAAGTATACCAAAAAAAGAAATAATAGAAAATATTGAAGCTTTAGGGAATGAAAAAGTACACAGCAATTTCAATATAAATGCTGAAGATTGTATGTTATTAAAAAATAATGAGTCATCAGAAGCTATGATAAGTGCTATGGAAAATGGATTTAATTTATATTATAAGACTAAAGGAGAGTCTACTTTAGATATTGTGTTGAATAGAGTAGAGTATTTAAAAAAAATAAAAATCTATGTTTATTCATATTTAGATACAAAAACATTATTAGAAATTAAGGGCGGAGAGTATATTATCTCTAGAGGGAAAAATGAAATTGAATTGACAAATGATAATATAGACAAGATAAGCTTGAAATCAATTAGTGATGAAGAAAATTTATTATCTTTTGTAATCGAAGGTGAATTATGAAAAAAGGATTCACTTTGATTGAAATAGCAGTGGTTTTAGGGATATTAGTTATACTGATGGGAATATCAATACAAAGTATTTATGGAATTAAAGCATATAAGCAAAAACTTGCAGTTAAAAATTTTGTATCAGATTTAAATTCAGCTAGAGGATATGCTGTAGCAAATAACAAAAAAGTTTCAGTCAAAATTTCAGAGGATTATTATAGTTACGAAGTCAATGATGATTTTATTTTGCAAAAATTACCGGAAGGACTTATTTTAGAACCTGAAACTAAAGAATACAAGGATATAGTTTTTACAAGAAAAGGAGTTTCATCAAGAGAAGCTGGAAGAACTATAAATTTTAAAACTGAAAGAAAAACATATACAGTAACCATATCTCCGGTAAGTGGAAAGGTGAGATTGAGCAGTGGAAACTAAGAAAGGATATACTCTAATAGAGTTAGTGATAGCAATAGGAATAGTTATAATACTTGGGACTTCAATCATCTCAGCATATATAAATTTAAACAAATCAAGAGTGTCGATTTATGAAATTCAAGATGCGAGCAATAAATTGCAAAATGCAATGGAAAATGCAATTGTTAATATAAAAAATGGCAACTCAAATGTAGAATATGAAGATGTGGATGTAAAGTTAAAAAAAGTTTCAGATGATTTATTTGAAGTAAGAGTAAGTTTTGGAGAAAAGTATGAGCTTAAAAAGTTGGTCAAAAAAGGGGTTTACTCTGATTGAATTAGTTATGGTTGTTGGAATATCATTGATTTTATTTTCTTTACTAACCACGATGGTCAGTCATTTAGTGATGGTAACTAAGAAGGTTAGCATTGAAGAAGATATTGCGAGTGAATTATATTTTTTTGAAAATTACATAAGAGATGAAATATTAAATGCACAGAAAATAAAACAAGACGGGTCAACTGGATTTAAAATAGTAAATACTGAGAGAGTTAATAAAGAAATTGTACAAAAGACTATTCATTTCGAATTGAAAAATAAAAACATACGCAGAGTAACTAGTGGAAAAGAAGGTAATAATCCATTGATATCAAAAGTTGAAGTTTTCGATGTTAAATGTACAGATGATTATATAAAAATAGATATGGAAATGATTAATGGAAAGAAGAGAGAAATATTAGTGGCGATAAGAAATAAGGGATAGATTATGAAAAGAGGATATGCAATTGTAGTTACGGTATTAATAATGAGTTTAGGGCTTATTTCGATTAGCTTTCTTTTGAACTCTATTTTTAAAAGTGCTTTAGTACAAAAAAATTCTATTGATTCTATACAAGTAGACTACAATGTAGAATCTGCAATTGAAATGATTACATCTGCAGAAAATTTTGAAATACTGATAAAGAATTTATATGAAAACAAAAAATATATAGATAAAGTGGAAATATTTGGCAGTGAGGTTGATGTAATAGGTGTTATGGTTGGGAATAGGCCTCCGAATTTTGAAATAAAAGCTGAAATATGTAATAAAAATATAAAGTCTAATTGGTATGCTTATGGGAATATAGTAAATGAGATATACACAACAGGGCGTAGCATTGTAAGTCCTAGAACTTGTAATGTGAATGGAAAAGTTAGTATAGATGAACTTCAAAAAATGAAAAGTAATATAGGCACTGGAAATACTAAAAATATAATTCTACCCTCCGAAGATATATATTTGCATAAAGAAGGGAGCTCGATAGTATTTTTTAAAGATAGCGAACTTAAAGAAAGAGTTGATACTGTCTCTTCTTTTGATAGATTTTATTTGGAACAAAATGATGGGAATTTAATTGTATTAAGTGATATTAAAGCTATGGCTTTATTTAATGTTGAAAATATAATTTTGGGAGCAAACATAAAAATAAACGGAATTTTGAATTTAAAAAGTGACATTCAATCGTTGGGGGATTATAATATAGAAGTTGATGGATTAACACTGAATTATGACCAAGTATCTGAAAATTACATAGTTGCAAATTATAATTATGATAAATTGCACATGTTTCACAAAAATTTTAAAGATTTTATTAAACCTACAGTTAAATATACATCTAAAGAAAAGAAGTAAAAGTATTTAAATAGATATTTGTAATGTGTTATAATAAAATGAAGAGAAAATTTAGGAGGTAAATTTATGATATCAGCAGGTGATTTAAGAAAGGGCGTTACGTTTGTAATGGATGGAGATGTTTATGAAATTATAGATTTCCAACACGTTAAGCCTGGAAAAGGAGCTGCTTTTGTTAGAGTGAAAATTAAATCAGTGCTTACTGGTGGAGCTAGAGAAACAACTTTTAACCCTTCAGAAAAATTTGAAAAGGCAGTTATAGAAACTAAAGAAATGCAATATCTTTATAGTGATGGAGAACTTTATTATTTCATGGATAATGAAACATACGAACAAATTCCATTGGAAAAAGATGTAGTAGAAGATGCTCTTAATTTTATGAGAGAGAATGATGTAGCTGTTATCAATTTTTATAAAGGTAAGCCATTTAGAGTTGCACCTGCAAATTTTGTTGAATTAGAAGTAACACAAACTGAGCCAGGTGTAAAAGGAGACACTTCATCAGGTGGAAATAAACCTGCTACAGTTGAAACAGGATTTACCCTAAATGTTCCACTCTTTGTAAATACAGGCGATGTTATCAGGATTGATACAAGAACAGGGGAGTACATGTCTAGAGTATAATCTAGAGAATTAGGAGGAAACTATGGAAAACTTAAAAGCAAGAATTGCTTATTTAGAAGGTCTAGCAGATGGATGCGAGATTGATGAAGCTTCAAAAGAAGGACGTATTTTAGTTGAACTTATCGATGTACTTGGAGATTTAGTTGAAGAAATTCAAAGCCAACAAGAAGATATTGACGAATATCTTGATCTACTAGATGAAGATTTATCAGATCTTGAAGATTATGTATATGACGAAGACGAAGATGATGATTTTGATCTATACGATGAAGATTATGAGGATTTATTCTATGATGAATTTGAAGATTCAGATTTAGAAGTAGAAGAATAAATTTAATTGGGCCGAAAGGCCCTTTTTTTATTGCAGAAGCAAATAATTAAAAAATTGAATACATAGTTTAGATTTGATATAATTAAGTTTACTAAAGCATGGAGGTGCGAAATGTCTGAAAAGTATTTAGTAAATACAGATATATCTGGAGATGTAAAAATATCAGAAGATGTTATTGCTACAATTTCAGTTCTTGCTGCTGAATCTGTTGATGGGGTAGCAAAGATGCAGGCTAGTTTAAAATCTTCTGTTACTGATATACTAGGCGTTAAAAATGTTGGACGTGGAGTTAAAGTGTCCGTTGGAGAACAAGAAGCAGTTATAGATACTTATATAACTGTTGAATATGGCAGAAATATAGTTGGAATTGCAAAAGTAGTGCAAGAAAAAGTGAAAGAAGCCGTTGAAAATATGACAGGTTTAGAGGTTGTAGAAATCAATGTTCATGTAAGTGGAATTGCAGTATCGGAAAAAGAGAAAGTAAGAAGTTAATGAGTAGAAAAAAAGCAAGAATAGGTCAAATGCAGTTGTTATATCAAATGGATTTAACTAATAAATTTGATATAAAAGAAGTTGAATTATTTTTAGATAACTTTTCTTTTAGTGACGATGAAATTGAATATATAAATGTAGCTATTCCGCAACTTATAGATAATATAGAAGAAATAGATTCTGTTATAGAGAAAAATCTTGAAAAATGGTCTTTTAAAAGACTAGCTAAGGTCGATAGAGCTATTTTGAGAATTGCGGTTTTTGAAATGCTTTATAGAGAAGATATCCCGGAAGAAGTATCTATAAACGAAGCTATAGAAATAGCTAAAGTTTATGGAAGTCTAGAATCTCAGAAGTTTATTAATGGAATTTTAGGTAGTATTTATAGAAGTATAAATTAACCGAGGGGTATCTCTCGGTTTTTGTTGTATAAAATAATACAAATAAGATTGGTTTTTCTTTTTAAGTTGTGGTGAGTATGAAAGCTATAAAGGTCAGAGAATTAAATAAATATATAAAAAAGTATGTGGCTATGGACTATCTTCTCTCTAATATATATGTAGAAGGTGAAGTGTCTAATCTAACTAAGCATTCAAATGGCAACTACTATTTAACTTTAAAAGATGAAACTTCATCTATTAGAGCTGTTGTGTACTATACAGATGTTGAAAATTTGGAGCATGAGCCTTTTGAAGGTGATTGTGTAATAGCTGGTGGCGCAGTTGCAATATTTGAAAAGGATGCATCTGTAACTTTCTTTATAAGAAAACTTCGTTCAAAAGGTAGTGGAAATATAAAAGAGGCTTATGAAAGGCTTAAAGAAAAGCTAGAAGCTGAAGGATTATTTGTAAAATCGGGCAAAAGATTAAAGGCTTTTCCACAAAAGGTAGGGGTTGTAACTTCCAAGACAGGAGCTGCAATACAAGATATAATAAATGTAATTAAAAGAAGAAATTCAGCGATTGATATCATATTATTTCCAACATTGGTACAAGGTGAAGGAGCCGTTAAAAACATCCTAGAGGGATTAAAATATTTTGAATATTCTGATGTAGATGTTGTAATAGTTGGTAGAGGCGGAGGTTCTTATGAGGATTTAGTTGCTTTTAATGATGAGGGAATAGCTAGGTATATACATTCAATGAATAAAATTGTAATATCAGCAGTAGGGCATGAAATAGACTATGTAATAAGTGATTTTGTTGCTGATTTTAGAGCTCCAACACCATCTTCAGCAGCTGAAATAATATCTTTGTCTAAGGATGAATTGAAGCAACATTTAGATTTAAGTTTTAATATTATAAAAAATAATATTTTAGAAAAGATAGAAAACAATAAATCTAATTTATTAAGAGAAAAAACTTACTTATTTGAGAACTGTAGTGAAAGATGCAATTTTGAAAGAAGAGAAATAAACTTTATCAAAAGGATATTAAACTCTAATATTCCAAATATTGATAAAAATAAAGAGGATTTGAATGAGAGTTTAATATCTTTAAATAAAAAATTAGATAAAGTTTGTTTTGATAAAAAAAGAGAGTTGTTATTTTCAAGCAATATTTTAAAATTTGATGTATTTGAAGCTAGAAAAAATGAATTAAAATTAATAAATAGATATTTTCCAAATCATAGAATAAAAACTTGTATCTATGATGAGCGATATAGGTTAAAGTATTTAAAATCTAGAATAGATAGTATAATTTATTCGAATCTTAGATATGAGAGAAAAAATATATTTAATTTAGATTTAATAAATAAGAAAAACATTTTGTTAAGCAGTATTGAATATAACAAGAAATTTTTAGACAAGTCTAAAGATCAAGTAAATTTGAGAATAGAAGCTAAATTAAATAAGATTAAAAATGAAGTTTTAAAAAATGGAGAAAGTTTAAGAGATACTAAATTTTCGAATATTTATGCACTAGATGATAATGGTAAGATAATAACTAGTATAAAACAAGTTAAAAATAATCAGATTATGAGTATAAACTTTAAAGATGGAACAGTTAAATCTAAGATATTTAACATAGAGGAGAAATAGTATGAATGAAAGTTATGAAAGTGCATTTCAAAAGCTAAAAACTATAATATCAGAGTTGGAATCGAGAGAGATTACATTGGAAGATTCTATAAATAAATACGAGGAAGGATTAAAGCTTTATAAATTCTGTTTGAGTAAATTAGACGAATATGAAGGAAGAGTAAAAGTTTTAATGCAAGAAGGAAATGATATAGTAGAGAAGGATTTTGAGAGGAAATAATGACAACAAGAGATTACAGTGAAGATATAAAAATAATAGAGAATCATATATTTAAGTATTTTACTTCTATTGACGAATATCAAAAAAAAGTTTATGAGTCAATGCTCTATTCGCTTTCATCAGGTGGTAAAAGGATAAGACCTTTAATGTCTGTTATGGTTTACAGGGCTATAGTTGGCGAAGACTATGCAAAAATTTTACCATTTGCAACTGCAATTGAAATGATTCACACATACTCATTGATACATGATGATTTACCTTCAATGGATGATGATAATATTAGAAGAGGAAAACCTACTAACCACAAAGTATTTACTGAAGCAATAGCTATTTTGGCTGGAGATGGTTTACTAAACATGGCTGTTGAAGTTCTAGCAAGAGAATTAGAGAGTATTGAAGACTTAAGTGAATTAAAACGTGCTTTAAGGGCAATGAGATATATGTTCACAGCTTCTGGCGTTCATGGAATGGTAGGTGGACAGGTAATAGATTTAGGATTTTCCGAAGTTCGCAATCTAGAGGTATGTGAAACTATGTATAAACTAAAGACGGCTGCTCTTATAAGAGCAGCGGTAGTTTCTAGTGCGATACTTGCAGGAGCTAGTGACGAGGAAATAGCAGAATTTGAAGAATTTGCAAATTGCTTAGGTATGGCGTATCAGATGAGAGATGACTTATTAGACGCAAAAGATGACATTGAAAAAGAAAATAACACTATATTAAATTACATTAGTGATAAAGATCTTGAAGAAAAAGTAGATGAGTATAGTGGAAAGGCAATATTAGCTCTTGGAAAGTTAAAATATAACACTGAAGAATTAGAAGAACTAACTAGAAGTTTAATAAAAAGGAATTATTAATGGCTAAAGTAAGAGCTGATATTCTACTTTACGAAACTGGTGGAGCAGAATCTAGAGAAAAAGCTAAAAGATTAATAATGAGTGGAGAAGTTTTTATAAAAACTCAGAGAGTTGAAAAACCCGGACAATTAGTTGATGAAAACTCTGAAATATATGTTAAGTCTAAAGGACTTAAATATGTTAGCAGAGGTGGGTTTAAATTAGAAAAAGCTATAGAACTTTATTACATCGACCTTAAAGACTCAATTTGCGCAGATATAGGAGCTTCTACTGGCGGATTTACTCACTGTATGATTTTAAATGGAGCAAAAAAAGTATATGCAATAGATGTTGGTACAAATCAATTAGACTATAGATTAAGAGTAGATGAACGAGTTGTCAGTATGGAAAAAACCAACTTTAGAACTTTTGATGTCAATTCTATTGAAAAAGTTGATTTTGTAAGTATTGACGTAAGTTTTATTTCACTAGATTTAATACTGCCAAATGTTTATAAAATTTTGAAAGATGGCGGAGAAGTAGTTGCACTTATAAAGCCTCAATTTGAAGCTGGAAAAGGTAAGGTTGGGAAAAAAGGCATAGTAAAAGATATCAAAATACATAAAGAAGTAATTGAGAAAGTTATAGAAATTACTAAAACTTTAAATTTTAGAATAAAGGGTATAACTACTTCGCCAATTAGAGGTACTACTGGTAATAAAGAGTTTCTAATTTACTTAGAAAAATCATCTGAGCAAAGTATTTCTTTTAATATTGACGAGGTTGTTAAAGAGGTCGAATGATATGTTACTTGAACTGAGTATTAAAAATTTTGCAATAATAGAAGATATTAGAATAGAGTTTGGGAAAGGCTTAAATGTACTTACAGGGGAAACTGGTTCAGGTAAGTCAATTATAATAGATGCTCTATCCATGGTGCTTGGTCAGAGAACAAATAAAGATGTAATAAAAAAGGGTAAAGATTATGCTTATGTTGAAGCGATATTTACCTGTTATGAGCCATTAGATAAAATAGAAGAGCTTGATTTTGAATCAGGAGAACTCATAATTATTTCTAAAGAAATAAAATTAGATAGACCTGCGATTTCGAAAATAAATGGAAGAACTGTAAATAATAATGCCGTTATAAAATTGACATCAAAATTGATAGATATATTTGCACAACATGAAAGTGTCTCTTTAATGATAAATGATAACCAAAGAGAACTCTTAGATATCTTTGCAGGTAAAGAACAAGAAAAACTGATAGAAGAATTCGGTATAGAATTTGAAAACTTGAAACTTCTACAAAAAGAATTAAAAGAAAATTTATTATTAGAAAATAACAGAGAAAGAGAAATTGATCTTTTAAACTATCAATTTCGAGAGATAGAAGATGCAAATTTAACAGAATATGATGATGAAGAATTAGAAGAAGAATTTAAAAAATTAGACAATTCAACTGATATAATAAATGAACTTTCTAAAGTGAGTTTAATTTTAAAAAATTATGATGAAGTATCTATTGAACAACTAATTGATGAAGTAATATCTTCTTTATCTCATGTATATAAATTTGATAATTCTATTGAAAGTGAGTACAGAGAGAGTGAAGATTTAAGGTATAGAATTAGAGATTTATCTGACAGATTAGATAGTTATGCACAAAGAATTGATTTAGACCCTGAAAAATTAGCACATTTGGAAAATAGATTAGACTTAGTAAATAATTTAAAAAAGAAATACGGGAGAACTGTAGCTGAAATAAAAAATTTTCACAATGATGTAAAAGATAGACTTGAAATTTTAAAAAATTTTGAAGCTAACTTAAAAAAAATGGAATCTAAGATAGTAGAAACAGAAAAGAAAGCTACTGAGTTAGCTATTTTAATTTCTGAAAACAGAAAAAAATCTGCAAAAATTTTAGAATCTCAAGTGAGAGATGAATTGATAGAATTATCGATAAAAAATGCTGAATTTAGAGTTGATTTTACTACAAAAGAGTTGTCCAAAGATGGAATAGATAAACTTGAATTTATGATAAAGACAAATATTGGAGAGGATTTTAAACCTTTGTCAAAAACTGCATCAGGTGGAGAAATGAGCAGAATTATGCTAGGTTTTAAATCAATACTGGCTAAAAGAGATAATATACAAACTTTGATATTTGATGAAATAGATACGGGTATAAGTGGTAAGACAGCTATGTTAGTGGGTAAGAAAATAAAAAAATTATCTAGAGATAGACAAATTATAGCTATATCACATTTACAACAGATAGTGGCTTTAGCTGACAATCATTATTTGATAGAAAAGACATCAAATGGAATGAATACAATTTCAACTGTGAGAAGACTAAATAATGAAGAAAAAATTTATGAGTTAGCACGTCTTATAGGTGGATTGGAAATAACGGATATAGCACTCAAGGCTGCTCGTGAACTTATTTCAAAAGGAGAAATAGATGGATAATACCGAGATTACGATAAAAACGGACAAAATTTACGATGGTAAAATATTAAGTTTAAAGGTTGATACAGTTGAATTACCAAATAAAAAATATTCTAAAAGGGAAATTGTTGAACATTCAGCAGCTGTTAGTATAGTTGCGATAACAGAAGAAGATGAAATTTTGATAATTAAACAGTATAGAAAGGCAATAGAAAAGGAAATATATGAGGTCCCTGCAGGTCTTATAGAAATAGGAGAATTGCCGAAAGATGCAGCTATGCGTGAACTTACAGAAGAAACTGGATACATTGCATCTGATATTCAATATTTAAGTGAATTTTATACAAGTCCAGGATTTTGTACAGAAAAAATACATGTATTTTTAGCTTCAGGTTTAAAGTTAGGTGAGCAAAACTTAGATTTGGATGAATTTATAGATGTTGAAAAAATAAAATTTGAAGATGTTTTAAAAATGTTAGATAGATGTGAAATAAATGATGCAAAAACAATAGCATCTATATTATATTATAAAGAATTTAGGAGAAAAAATAATGAATAAATCAATAGAGTACATTAAGAGTGTAACTAATATTGAACCTGAAATAGGTGTTATATTAGGTTCAGGACTTGGAGATTTTGCTGAAACAATTGAAGAAAAAGTGGTTATTCCATACAATGATATACCTGACTTTCCTAAGTCAACAGTAGTAGGTCATGAAGGTAGTTTGATATTTGGGAAAGTAAAGGGAAAAAATGTTGTGGCTATGCAAGGGAGAATCCATTTTTATGAAGGTCAAGGTATGGATAAAGTTGTATATCCTATAAAGGTTATGAGCGAATTAGGTATAAAATTTTTAATAGTTACAAATGCTTGTGGGGGTATAAATACGAATTTTAAACCTGGGGATTTAATGCTTATAAGAGACCACATTAATTTTTCAGGCCAAAATCCACTTATAGGGCCAAATGACGATAAAGGGCCAAGATTTTTAGATATGACCTATACTTACTCAAAAAGACTTATGGAATTATCGAAAAAAGTAGCTGGAGGAATAAATATAAAATTACAAGAAGGTGTTTATATGTATTTTACCGGCCCAACGTACGAGACGCCAGCTGAAATTGTATTTGCTAGAACAATAGGAGCTGATGCTGCTGGAATGAGTACTGTACCTGAAGTTATTGTAGCAAGACATAGAGGTATAGAAGTTTTGGGTATATCTTGTATTACTAATATGGCTGCTGGAATTTTAGATCAACCATTAGACCATAAGGAAGTTATAGAAGTTTCAAACGCAATTAATGAAGATTTTAAAAAACTAGTTCAAGAAATTATAAGGGTGATGTAATGAATACTTATGAAATTATAGAAAATAAGAAAAACGGATTAAAACTTACTCCTGAAGAAATTAAATATATTGTAGAAGGATATACTAAAGGTAATATTCCGGATTATCAAGTTTCAGCACTTTTAATGGCAATTTGCTTGAAAGGAATGGATGTTGATGAAACATTTAATTTGACTAAATCAATGATAGAATCAGGCGATACTATAGATTTGACTGGAATAGAAGGTAAAAAAGTAGATAAACATTCAACAGGAGGTGTTGGAGATACAACTACTTTAGTATTAGGGCCTTTAGTGGCAAGTTGTGGAATCCCATTCGCAAAGATGAGTGGGAGAGGACTTGGTCACACAGGGGGAACTTTAGATAAACTAGAGTCTATTCCAGGGTTAAGCATAGATTTGGGGATAGAAGAGTTCATAGATAACACAAATAAAATAAAATTAGCGATATGTGGACAGACAACTGATGTAACTCCAGCTGATAAGAAAATTTATGCTCTTAGAGACACTACTGCTACAGTAAATAATGTTAGTCTAATTTCAAGCTCCATAATGAGTAAAAAAATAGCTGTTGGAGCTGACTGTTTAGTTCTAGATGTAAAAGTTGGGTCAGGAGCTTTTATGAAAACTGTAGAAGATGCAGTGGAATTATCTGAAATGATGGTAAGTTTAGGAGAAAAAGCTGGTAAAAATACACAAGCTGTCATTACTAATATGAATCAACCTTTGGGAAGAGCTGTTGGAAACAGCTTGGAAGTAATAGAAGCTATAAATACATTAAAAGGACAAGGACCAGAAGATCTTTATGAATTATCTATGGAACTTGCAGAAAAACTTTTATTGGTTTCAGGGCATTCACAGACTGAAGAAGAGGCAAGGGAAGCTTTAGAAGAAAAAATAGCATCAGGAAAAGCCTATGAAAAATTTAAAGAATTTGTAGAACTTCAAGGCGGAGATGTCAGTTATGTCGAAGATGTAAATAAATTTGAACTATCTCCAATGTTTGAATTATTCTCTGAAGTAGATGGCTATGTTCAAGGTATAGATGCTCTTGGAATAGGAGAAGCTTCTAAAAATTTAGGAGCTGGAAGAGAGACAAAAGAAAGTGAATTAGACTTAGGAGCTGGAATCGTACTAAATAAAAAAATAGGAGATAGAGTTTCTAAAGGAGAATTAATAGCTACGTTATACACTAAAAAAGATAATGTTGAAGAAATTAAAGAACAAATTTTAAAAGCATTCAAATTTAGTGATAGTAAAGTTGAAAAAGACCAACTAATTTTGAAAGTGATAAAACATGAATAATAATATTGTATTTGTGTATTTAGTAAGAATTGTTGCATTACTTGTAGCGATAATTCCACATGAATTTGCACATGGTCTTGCTGCCCTTGCTTTTGGCGACGATACAGCTAAAAGAAATGGAAGACTATCTTTTAATCCCATAAATCACATAGATCCTATGGGATTATTATTTATGGTATTGTTTAGAGTCGGTTGGGCTAAGGCAGTACCAATAAATGTAAGAGAATTTAGAAACAGAAGATTGGGGTTATTTGTTGTTTCAATAGCTGGAGTTGTAACGAACTTTATAATAGGTTTAATTGCAGCTGTTGTATTCGTTAAATTTGCATATACAAATGAAACTGTGGCGATATTTTTCAGAGAGATAATGTGGTATAACGTAATGCTGGGAGTGTTTAATTTAGTTCCATTGCCACCTCTTGATGGCTCAAAAATAATTATGTCATTTTTCTCTGATGATGTTCAAGATTTTATATTAGCTAATGAACGATATATTTATATTTTATTAGTTATAGGAATTTTCTCGGGATTTATAAATTCAATTATATTTCCTGTTATACAGTTGATAATAGATAAATTTATTACTTTTGGGTTGATGATATGAACTATAACATAGAGCTTGAAGTATATAATGGACCGTATGATTTAATTTTAGATTTGGTAAAAAAGAATGAATTAGATATATATGATATAGAAATAAATCTTATTACGTCTCAATTTTTAGAGTATATAAAAGCTGTTGAAGAATTGAACTTAGAATTGACTAGTGATTTCATTGTGATGGCAAGTACTTTATTGGAAATAAAATCAAAAATGCTTCTTCCTAAACAAACACAAAAAGAGGATGAAGAAAATGAAGAAGATCCAAGAGATGAATTGGTTCAAAAACTTTTAGAATATGAGCGCTTCAAAAAAGCTACTGAGATATTAAGAGAGCAAGAAAAATATGAAATGAAATCTTTTTTTAAACTTAAAGAGGATTTTTCATATTTAGATGACCTAAGCTTTTTAAAAGAAGTTGATGTAGATAAGTTGGCAATAACATTTAATAATATATTAAAAAGATGTGGTAAAGATGAGGATATCCATATAATACCTATGGAAAGATTTTCTGTAAAAAAATGTATGGATTTTATAAATAAAAAATTAAAGTTAAATTCGGAATTTTATTTTTCTGAATTGCTGACTGAATTTGCAATGAGAGAAGAGATAGTTTCATATTTTTTAGCTCTGCTTGAAATGTGTAAGTTACAAGTTTTAACGTTGAGTCAAAATGAAGATTTAACAGATATAAAAATAGTATCTAAATCTGAAGAAAGTGAATTGAATTATGGAAATTGAAACTTTAAGTGGAATTATAGAAAGCATTTTATTTGCTTGGGCAGAGCCGGTTACTATTAAAGAGCTAGCTCAAGCTGTTAAGGCATCAGACATTAATATATTAACTGCAATAAATTTTTTAAAAGATAAGTATGTAGATAAGAATAGCGGTTTGAGATTAACAGACATCAATGGGGCATATACATTGTCTACAAAACCTGAAAACTATGATTACGTCAATGAATTTGTAACAAAAAAGAACATAAAGAGTTTGTCGGGAGCTTCCTTAGAGGTGCTTTCAATAGTTGCATACAAACAGCCTATTACAAAGATTGAGATAGAGGAAATTCGTGGGGTAAAATGCGATACAAGTTTAAAAAATTTAGTGGATTTGAATTTGATTGCAATAACTGGTCAACTTCAAAAAATAGGCAAACCTAATATATATGAAACAACAGATGATTTTTTATTGAAATTTGGATTAAAAAATTTGGAAGATTTGCCAATTATTGATGATGAATCATATGAGACTAATTTTTTGGAGGAACGAGATTGAGATTACAAAAATTTATGGCACATAGTGGTGTAGCATCAAGAAGAAAGTGCGAAGAATTAATTGCTCAAGGAAGAGTAAAAGTGAATGATGAAATAGTAACTGAAATGGGCAAAACAGTAACTGCTAAAGATAGAGTATATCTTGATTTTAAAAGACTAAAAATTATAAAAGATCATTCTTATTATATTTTAAATAAACCTATGGGCGTTGTTTCAACCGTTTCAGATGAAAAAAAACGTACTACAGTTATAGACTTAATTGAATCTAATGAGAGATTATATCCAGTGGGTAGGCTTGATATTGATACAACTGGATTACTTATATTGACTGATGATGGAGAATTGACCAATAAACTAATGCATCCATCAAATGTAGTCGAAAAAACATATATTGCTACTGTAGAAGGAACTCCTAACAAAACTGAATTAGATATGTTAAGAGTTGGAATAAAAGTTGGAAAAGAAAAGTTTTCTCCAGCGAAAGTAAAAGTTTTAAAACGATTTGAAAGTGATAGCATATTAGAAATTAAAATACATGAAGGCAAAAATCACGAAGTAAAAATAATGTGTGAAAAAATAGGACACCCAGTTAAAAAGTTAAAGAGAATAAAAATAGGCAATTTGGAATTGGGAGATTTGAGAATAGGAAACTACAGAAGATTAGAAGAAGATGAAGTTAAGTATTTAAAAGAGTTGACGAAATGCTAGTAAATTCAAAATTTTCGGACGTAATTGATGACATCTTAAAAGAAATAGATTTAGATGGGAAATTTGCACTTGATGCTACTTGTGGAAGAGGAAATGACTCATTAAAATTAATTCAGAAATTAGGTGGTAATGGATTTCTCTATGCTTGTGATATTCAAGAAGAGGCTATAAATTCAACGAAAAATGTATTGAATTCAACAGGATACAAAAACTATAGATTATATAAAATTTCCCATGAATATATTTTTGATAGAATAGAAGAAAAGTTGGATTTTATAATATATAATTTGGGATATTTGCCTAAATCAGATAAGTTAATAGTCACAAAAGCTGATAGTACAATTATTTCTTTGAAAGAAGCAATTAATAAGATTTCTAAAATGGGAATTATTGTTGTAGTTTCATATCTAGGGCATCAAGGATCATTTGAAGAAAGAGAAAAGTTAAACGATTTTTTAAAAAATCTAGATCAAAAAAATTATAAAGTGGAAAAAATAGAATTCTTTAATCAAATAAATAATCCACCTATAGTTTATAAAATAGGAGTTGTTTAATGAGAGTTGCAGTGATAGGAGCTGGAGCTGCGGGCATGATGGCAGCTTCTGTTTGTGAATGTGAAGTTGTTTTGTTTGAAAAAAATGAAAAAGTTGGTAAAAAATTATTTATAACCGGAAAGGGAAGATGTAATTTAACAAATTCAAAAGATATCTCTGAATTTTTTGATAGTATAAATAGAAATTCTAAATTTCTATATTCTGCTCTTTATACTTTTAGTAATGATAGTGTAATTAAAAAATTTGAATCATACGGACTTAAACTCAAGGTTGAAAGAGGAGATAGAGTTTTTCCGGAATCAGATAAATCTTCTGATGTTATTAAAACATATGAAAAGATGTTAAAAGATAATAATGTGGAAATACGGCTTAATACAGATGTGCATAAGATAAATAAAGTAGATGAGAAATTTGAAGTTGATGGCGAAATATTTGACAAGGTTATAGTAGCTTGTGGGGGAGTTTCATATAGGTCAACTGGTTCGACTGGAGATGGATATAAATTTGCTAAAAGTTTTGGACATAAAATAGTGGACTTGAAACCAGCTCTAGCTCCTATATTATTAAATATAGATTGTACTGATTTATCTGGGCTAAGTTTAAAAAATGTAGAGTTAAATGCTTTCTCAGGTAATAAAAAATTAAGTTATGAATTTGGAGAAATGTTGTTTACACACAACGGAATTTCAGGTCCTATTGTACTTAGAACATCAAGTTTAATAAATCGAAAAGATAATATTAAATTATTTTTAGATTTAAAACCTGCACTAGACATACAAACTTTAGATAAAAGAATTTTAAGAGATTTTGAGGAATTTAAAAATAAAGACATTGCCAATGCTTTAAAAAATTTATTGCCTAAAAAGCTAATAGACTTGGTTTTAAAATCTGCAAACATACCATATTATAAAAAAGTGAATGAAGTATCAAAACAGGATAGAAATAATCTTGTCAATACAATTAAAAATCTAAATTTAGAATATAAATCAATTATGGATATAAATACTTCTATAGTAACAAGCGGTGGAGTGGATACTAAAGAAATTGATTCATCCACAATGGAGTCAAAGTTAGTAAAAGGTTTATATTTTGCAGGAGAAACTATAGATATAGATGCTATGACTGGAGGATATAATTTGCAACTTGCAAATTCAACAGGTTACCTTGCGGGAATTAATGCTTCTAAAATATAGACAACTCATGATAAAATAAATTAATTCAACCCGCTAGAATAATTGAAACAATAAGAATATAGAATACTATAAAATAAGAATTGTCAGAGTATAATACATTGAAGATACCGAGTTGAGGGACTTAGAAAAATTAGTAATGGTAATCGAAATATTGTGGGGGCTCATTAATACGAGTCTCTCTTATTATTTAAAAATCAACACATAGCAGCTAAAATAAATCCTAAACCAAAATAAACCAAAAACCACTAAAAATAAGCATAGCAAACAAAACTCCCAGGAGTTTTCAAAAAATTTCGTATTTTTATACCAACTATTTACAAGAAAGCATAATTCGCTTTCTAAACAAATTAAAATTTTTCATACTAAAACAATTTCTCTTTAAAGTCTTTATCTTTGTATATATGCCTTCAAAATGAATCAAAGACTTCTTACCGCAAATATGAATATCCCTAATCTTTTGAACTCTATGATCGTGAATCCAAATCCTTTTAGAACCACAATGAGGGCAGATAGACATCTTAGAAACAAAAAGATGAACATGGACAAGTTCATTATCCTCATTAAAACTATCAAAAACTACATCTTTAAAACCAAACAAATTCATGATATTATTATTTTGCACTTATATGCACATCCTAAATTTGGTTTTACTTATTTTAAGTTTAGGACTAAATGCGTATAAGTGCAAATTTTTTATACAAAAATATCTGTTAGAGATTTACTCCCCAACAGATATTATAGAGAATTTTTTGTCAAATATGTATTATTAACTAATACTGAGAAATAATTACCCTATTTAAATTTATTTTATTCTTAAATTAATATTTACAAAATTCAACTTTAATAACAAAAATAAAATATGGTGCGGAAAGCGGGATTTGAACCCGCACGCGATTACTCGCACATGCCCCTCAAACATGCCTGTCTGCCTATTCCAGCACTCCCGCAAACTCATAAGTTTAGAACATAATTATACAATTTAGTGTTATTTTTGTAAAGTTTAATATCGCAAGTTTAACTAGTGAAAATCTAGAGTTGTCAAACATATGTGACAAGAAAACCATCCAATAATATTTTCAAAGGGTGTAATTGTCTTTTACAAATAATGCATACCCTTGTCAAGGGTCGCTCCGCTTTTCCCCTTAAAAGTTAAGAAAAATTATTAAAAAGACAAAAATCAAAAACATTGTGCAAAATTAATTTAAAGAGCAATCCTCTACAAGTAAGCTATTGCAAAGCTTACAGGAGTTTTATCTTTTTTTGCTGTCAAATCCAGGATTTTAAGAGTTTTAGAAAGTTTCAATTAATGGTATAATTATAAAGATAATTATACCATTAAAGTGTCATAGGAGGTGCTCTATGTCTGCAAATATAAATACTGATTTAGGTAATATTGTGATAGAAAATAATGTTATAGCGCATATCGCGGGTATGTCTGCTATGGAATCATATGGAATAGTTGGTATGGCGTCTAAAAATGCGGCAGATGGTTTATTACAAATTTTAAAACTTGATAATTTATCTAAAGGTATTCAGGTTAATTCAGAAAATGGAATGATTAATATTACACTACATGTTGTTTTGGAATATGGTGTGAGAATTTCTACGGTTGGAAATAATATTATAGATAGAGTAAAATTTAATGTTGAAAATTTAACGGGACTTACAGTTGATAAAATAGAAGTCTTAGTTGAAGGAATAAGAACAGAGTAGGGGGAACAGTGGAGTGAAGATTGAAAATTTAAATGGGGAATTGATGTCTCGTGCAATAAATGGGGCAGTCAATTATCTTATTATAAATAAGGAGGAAGTAAATTCCTTAAATGTGTTCCCGGTTCCTGACGGAGATACGGGTACTAATATGTCTCTTACTTCAAAATCGGCATTAAAACAAGTTCAATCTGTGGAAGACTTAACTGCCCACAATGTTTCAAAAGCAGCGGCAAGAGGCTCTCTTATGGGGGCTAGAGGCAATTCTGGAGTAATACTTTCTCAATTCTTAAGAGGCTTTTCAGAAGGTTGTGAAGAAAAAGAAACTCTAGATATTCAAGAGTTAGCACAAGCTTTGAAAAAAGCATCTGAAACAACTTATAATGCTGTAATGAAACCTACAGAAGGTACTATTTTAACAGTTGGTAGAGAACTTTCAGATTTTGCAATAAAGAATTATAGAAAGTACGATGATATTTTAGAATTTTTAAAAGATATTATAGAGGCAGCTAATATATCTCTTTCTAAGACTCCTGAAAAGCTTCAAGTTTTAAAGGAAGCAGGAGTTGTTGATGCTGGTGGAAAAGGACTTTGCGTTCTTATGGAAGGGGCATATAAAGCGTTATTAGGCGAAGAAATAGTTTCGGAAGACGATGATGTACTAAACAAGAAGAAGCAAAAAGAAGTACATTTGGGAAAGGCTGATGAGAATATTGAGTTTGGATATTGTACTGAATTCATAATAAATACTGAATATGAAGATTTAGAAGCTTTCAAATCTAAATTGTCTCCACTTGGAGATTGTCTATTGGTAGTTGGTGGAAGTGGGTCAGGTCTTATAAAAGTACACGTTCATACCAATAACCCAGGAAAAGCTCTTCAATACGGAATTGAACTTGGAGATTTACAAGATATAAAAATAGATAATATGAGATTTCAACATGAAGAAGTTTTATTTTCAAAAGAGGAAGTCGCGTCTACTAAAAAAGACTCTGAAATAGTTGAAGAAAAAGAATATTCAATTATATCAGTTTCAATGGGAAGTGGACTTTCTGAACTGTTCAAATCAATTGGCGTAGACAAAATTGTTGAGGGTGGACAAACTATGAATCCTAGTACAGAAGATTTTGTAAATGCGGCAAATGATGTAGCAGGCAGAAATGTAATAATAATTCCAAACAATTCCAATATAATTCTTGCGGCTGAACAAGCAGCTAAAATTAGTAAAAAGAATATAATTGTAATACCTTCAAAGACAATACCTCAAGGGATAAGTTCAATTTTATCCTTTAGAGAAGACTTAAGTCCAGAAGAAAATAGTGAAATTATGACAAATGCTATGTCTGATGTTATATCTGCTCAAGTTACTTACGCCGTTAGAGATACAAACATGAATGGTAAAGATATCAAGATAGGAGATATAATTGGTCTTAGTGGCAAGAATATAGTAGCTAGTGGTAAAGAAATTGAAACTGTTACAAAAGATTTAATATCTGAGCTTATTGATGATGAACATTCAATTATAACTCTTTATGCCGGAGCAGATGTTACAGAAGAAAAGGCAGAAGAATTAAGAGAAGAACTAGAAGAAATATATGAAGAATGTGAAGTTGAATTAGTAAGAGGGGAACAACCTATTTATTATTATTTAATATCACTTGAGTAATTAGCCCCCATTAGTGGGGCTTTTTTAGGATAATTATGAATTTAAACACTAAACTTATAGAACTAAAAGGGATAGGTCCAAAAAAACAAAAGCTGTTTGAACAGCTGAGGATAACAACTTTAGAAGATTTGCTTGAAAATTCTCCAAGAGATTATGAAAATAGAGCTAATTTTAAAAAACTTAGATCAGCTAATGATGGTGAAAAGGCTACTTTTGTTGTATCTGTAAAGGCAATTGTAGATGATAGGTATGTAAAGAGAAAAATGCATATGCTGTCATTTATTGTTGAAGATAGCTCTGGAGAAGCAAAAATAACTTTTTTTAATTCTCCATTTTTAAAAAAGAGTATAAGAATAGGAGAAGAGTATTTAGTATATGGAAAAGTTAGTTTTTTCAAAAATACAATACAAATAAGTTCTCCCAAGATGGAACTCAAACGAACAGCTAATACAATAGGGAGCATAATACCTATTTATAATTTAACCAAGGGGATTAGCAATCAGGATATTTTAAACAATGTAAATAAAATAGTCGATTTAAATTTGTTCAATGAGATAATCCCAATTAGATTAGTCGAGAAATATGGTCTAATGGATAAAAATGCTGCCATAAAACAAATACATTTTCCTGAAAATTTAACTAAGTTAATAGCTGCAAAACAACGATTAGCGTATGAAGAATTTCTATCTTTCCAAATAAAAATACTTTCACAAAAAATATACAGTGAAGAAATAGAAATAAAACCTTACAAGATTGATAAGAGGGTTACAGATTTTATAAATTCACTTTCATTTAAACTTACAGATGGTCAGAAAGAAGCTTTAGATGAAATATTTAATGATTTTAAATCCGGCAAAAAGATGAATAGATTACTTCAAGGTGATGTTGGCTCGGGCAAGACTATAGTTGCTATTATAAGCATGTATGTAGCGTGCATTAACGGCTATCAATCCACAATCATGGCTCCTACTGAAATATTGGCAAGACAACATTTGGAATCTTTTAGAAATTTATTTGATCCACTGGGAGTAAAGGTAGAGTTGTTAGTTGGAAGTACTTCTATGAAAAATAGAAATAGGATTTTATCTGGAATAGCAAATGGGGAAATAGACATTTTAATAGGAACACATGCTCTTATTGAAGATAATGTTGAGTTTTATAATTTGGGGCTTAATATAACCGACGAGCAACATAGATTTGGAGTAAGACAAAGGGAAAAACTAAATACAAAATCAGATACAAACCATGTTTTGGTTATGACGGCGACGCCTATTCCGAGGACATTGGCTCTAGTATTATATTCTGACTTGGATATTTCAACTATAAATACGTTGCCTCCAAATAGAAAGCAGATAGAAACTACTGCAATTGGTGTTGGGATGCTTGAGAGAGCTCTAGATTTTATAAGGTCCGAAATTAATAATGGAAGGCAAGCTTATATAGTATGCCCCCTAATAGAAGAGGGTGCTCTTAATTTAAATTCAGCAACGGATGTATACAATGATATAAAAGAACACTTCAAAGATGTTAGAGTCGGCCTTTTACATGGAAGAATGGCGCCGGCTGAAAAAGAAAATATAATGTTGGAGTTTAAAGAGAGAAAACTTGATATATTAGTCTCAACTACTGTAATAGAAGTTGGAGTAAATGTTCCTAATGCAACTGTAATGTTGGTGTACAATGCAGAAAGATTTGGATTGGCACAATTGCATCAGCTAAGAGGAAGAGTTGGAAGAGGAGAACATAAGAGTTATTGTATTTTATTTAATTCTTCAAAGTCTGAAATTTCTTGGGAGAGAATGAAGGTAATGACTAATTCTACAGATGGCTTCTATATAGCAAATGAGGACCTTCGATTAAGAGGTGGCGGCGATTTATTTGGCACTAGACAATCAGGACTTATGAATTTTAAATTTGCAGATATTATGAGAGACTATAAAATATTAAAAATTGCTACAAATGATGCTAAAGAGATTTTGGAAATGGATCCTGAATTGAAATTAAAAGAGAATTTAATGCTAAAAAAAGAAATTGAAGAGCACTCTAAATCCTTTAAAATGCTTAATTAATAATTGTTATACACATTTAATTATGATAAAATATGATTGTTTGGAGGAGCGATGAGAGTTATTTCAGGAAGTAAAAGAGGATTAAAACTTCAAACTCCTATTGGAGATGGAACAAGACCAACAGAGGACAGGGTCAAAGAAAATATATTTAATATTTTGGGACAGATGTTTTATGATGTAAAAGTGATGGATTTATTTTCAGGTACTGGGCAAATTGGGATTGAATTTTTATCTCGAGGGGCTGAGAGTGTGACATTTATAGAAAAAGATAAAAAAGTACTTAAAGTTTTAAAAGAAAATTTAAACAAAGCTTCTTTTAAAGCAAAAATTCTTGAAAATGATGTTTTACTTGCTCTAAATAGTGTTGGAGATAAGTTTGATTATATATATATGGACCCGCCTTATGATGACAGTGAATTGTACTACAAGGTTGCTGAGAAAGTATATAAATTAGATTTATTGAAAGAGAATGGAATCTTAGTTGTGGAGGAGAGGACTGAAAATCAACATGATTTCAGTGAATATTTTGAACTTATAAGAAACAAAAAGTACGGCTCAACAACTATTGAACTTTGGAGAAAAAGATGAAAGTCATATATGCGGGGAGTTTTGACCCTGTAACTAATGGACATTTAGATATAATAAAGAGAGCTAAAGAGATTTTTGGAGAAGTTATAGTAGCAGTTTTAAAAAATACAAAGAAAAATTCTCTATTTACGGTGGAGGAAAGGCTTGATTTATTGAGAGAAGTCCTAAAAGATGAAGATAATATCGAAGTAGATTCTTTTGAAGGACTATTAGTAGACTATGCAAGATCTAAAAATTGTACTACAATTGTAAGAGGACTTAGATCAGCAGGAGACTATTTAAATGAATATAGTTTGGCAATGGCAAATATGCATTATAAAGATGGAGTGGAAACTGTATTTCTACTGGGATCTAATACACACTTATTTGTAAGCTCAACTTTAGCGAAAGAAGTAGCCATATTTGATGGAGATCTGTCGCTTTTTGTACCCGATATAGTGGGTAAAGCTATGAAAAAAAAATTAGGAGGTAAATGATGAATTTAATGGAATTAGTTGAAGAACTTGAAGATTTAATTGAAACTTCAAGCCAAATACCACTAACAGGTAAATTAATGTTGGACAGAGAAGAACTTCTTGAAGTAATCAATGAAATGAAAGCTCAAATCCCTACAGAAGTAAGGGAAGCTAAGCAAATCAGCTCAGAAAAAGATTTTATTATTGAAAATGCACAAGCAGAAGCTAACAGAATTATATCTGGAGCAAAAGCTCATGCAGAAGATATAATCTCACATGATGAATTGGTTATGCAAGCAAATGCAAGAGCAGATGAAATTTTAAGAAGTGCAAATGAAGAATCTAGTCAAATAAGAGAAGGGGCTAGAGATTATGCAGATGAGCTACTTGAAAATACTCAAGTTAATCTTTCAGAAATAATCAAAATGTTAAATGAAAATAGACAAGAGTTAAGAGGATAAGCACCCATATAGGTGCTTTTTTTATACTATTTTTTATTATAGATAAGATATAAAAATAAAACGAATGGAAAATGGTATAATATTTTTAAATATAGGAGGAAATATAATGAAAAAGACAGCTTTAATTGCTGCTTTATGTTTTATATTCTTGAGCTGTGGCAAAAGTTTTAATCCCTTCGTTAAAGTTAGCATCAGTGATAAAAATGGTGTAGAGCAATATTTAGAAATTGACAAAGCTGGTAAGTATAGAAAAATAAATAAATTTAAAGCGGATAATTCAAAGACATATAATTTAGATACTGTAGAAAGTTTTTTGCCTGAGATTATAGAAAAAAAGGTAAAAAATACTGTAAAAGATATTGTGATAACAAATGAAAACGGAAAAAGAGTAAAAGACAATGATATATTGAATGCAATTACAAAGAAAGTTGCTAAAGATATTGAGCACAATATTATAGAATGTAAAATTATGGAAGATGAAAATGAATATTTTGTTTTTGTTGCTTTAAATGTCAACTGGACTGATCCATGTTATCTATATTATTATAATAAAGATACTGGAGAGCTTTTAGAAATTATGGAATGGAGCAATGTTGAAGTTAATTACATAGAAGTTTCTTAAAGATACTGTGTTATAAATAAAAGATAGAAAATGATAAGTGAAATGTGCATTATAATCATGACTTGATAATGCAATTAAATAAGGCTCATGCATAAAACAGATTAGAGACCAAGGTAAAACATTTTTCTAAAATACAAGTTGTTAATTATTGATGAAATAGGATATTTGTCAATTGATAAACAAGGGGCTAACTTACTATTTCAATTAATAAATAAGAGGTATGAAGAGAATTCAATTATAATTATTACAAACCAGCCTTTTAGTAAATGGGGTGAGGTTTTCTCTGATTCCACATTGGCTAACGCCATTCTTGACAGATTAATAAATAATTCGAGCATTATTAAAATTACAGGACTTTCTTATAGCTTAAAAGGGAAAATAGTTCAATTTGATATTACAATTTAGGGTAATAATTAATTTTAATAATTGTACATTTTTGAGTTGACATTTACAAAAGGATAGATTTGATGAAATCAAACAAACCATCATGGAAATATAATCCAAGTGTGATGAAGCTCAAGACTTTAGAAAGGAACTGGAAAAGCAACACCTCATGGCAGAGTTTGATAAAAATGTATGGCTTAACGTGGTAGACTACTTTACGGTTTGTTATAATGAAAAAATTGAATTTACATTCCTTGATAGCAGTCAGGCAGAATTGAATAGGTAAAATAGTAGAAAGGCACTTCACTTAAATTTAGGAGAAGTGCCCATTTTTTGTTTTTTAATAAACAAGCGATGATATTGATAATAGCTATTGACAAAAAAATTAGTTAGGAGTAACATATTAATTATCGAGGATATCCTCGATAATTAATATAAAGGAGGAATCTTTATTGACGAGAAAAAGATTAAGCAAAGAAGAAAGAAAGTTACAAATTCAGAAAGCGGCTAAAAAGGTTCTCCTTGAAAATGGTTATGAAAATACAACTATGGAGAATGTTATTTCAGAGACGGGTATGTCAACGGGAGGTGTATATCACTATTATAAAAGTGTTTTTGATATTTTTTATGACATTATGCTAGAGGGCTTAGATTATGGAAAGCATAGAAATTTTGAGAATCCAGAAAAAGATTTAAATATTTTCATTGATTATCAGATGGCAAAAATATTTGATGACAATGAATATAAGTCGTTATTTGCCATGCTGTTAAAGGGAATTGATTACAACGATGAATTAAGAGAAATGTATTTAAAATTAAATGACAGGTACAAGGAGATATTGAGTAAAAACTTTGAAAGGAGTTCTGTGCCGATTGAAATTTTAGATGATTCATTTTTAATTTTTTTTGTACATTCTTTAATCATGGGAAATGAAAGTTTTGTTTCATTAGGCTCAAAAGAAGTATTTAAAGAGAATAAAGAGATAGTTAAAAAAATGATTGTTTTATATTTAAATGAAAAATATCCAAGCACTAAAAAGAATAGTTTCTAGGAGGAAAGAAAATGAAATTAAAAGATTTTATCACAGTAAGTTTGTTAGGACTTGTCGCATTTATTATTAGTATGGTTGGGGGAATGGCTACCCAGATATTTGGTGCATGGGGTGTTTTTATTCATGTGTCTGTAGGTAGTTTTTTGTGTGCACCGATTTATTTTGTAATGTGCCATAAAATTCATAAAAGAGGAGCTGCGTTTATTTATAACTTAGTAAGAGGTATCGTATATGCAGTTATGGGCTTTTTACCAATGACTGCGATTATGGCAGTTGCAGGTATTGCAGGAGAATTATCTATTGGCAAAGCTGACAATTATAACAATAATCAAAGAATAACAGTTTCTTATGTAATATCGGAAGTGATTTATGCATTACATGGATTCTTCTTTATTCTATTTTTAGGTGTCAATGGACTAGCTAAAACATTTCCAAATTTATTTACGGTGGAAAAGGCACAAGCAGTTCACGACACATTCTTTGATCCTAAAAATCTAATGACTATATTAGCTATTGAAATAATTGCCGCTTTACTTGGTGCTTTGTTTGGCAAATATGTACATCAAAAATTCTTCAATAAAAAGAGTCATTCTGAGAGTGTATTGTAGAGTATGGAGAAGAAAAAAAGAGGTTCAAATAGTTATGTTATAAAGCCGGTTACTTTAGGGTTTCTGTTATTAGTCTATATAATTAATCTTTTTATTGCTGATAGAGCAATTTATATCATTATGTTGCTTACAGGAGCATTAACTCTTGCTGTGATTAATAAAGAAAAGCTGACGAAAGCAGTTGTCAGCTTTTTTGTACTTGTAGCATTAACATATAGTATAAATACCTATTTTAAAATCTCAGGATGGATAGGTTCAATTTTTACAATGCTTATCATTATTTTAAGAATTTATCCTGTATGGTTGTTGGCAATGGCTCTTTCGACATATAATACATCCGCTCTTATGAATTCCTTGAGAAATCTAGGCATTTCCAATAATTTGGCCATTGCAGTTGCTGTATTTTTTAGATTCTTGCCAGATTATAAAGAGTATATGAAGGACATCAGGGAATCATTGAAAGTGAGAAATATTGCTTTTAAATGGAATAGACCATTAGAAAGCTTTGAACTTTATCTTGTGCCTATGATTTATAAAGCTTTTCAGACTGGTGAGATTTTGACTTGTTCGTTAATCACTAAGGGGATTGAATGTGAATGCAAAAAGACATCCTATTATGACTTGAGATTAACATCATTAGATTATTTGTTCATGCTTTTTGGAATTTGTTTATTGGTGGTGACGATATGGACAAACTTTTAAAGATAAATATTGAAGATTTTTCTTATGAAGAAAAAAGTATTTTAAAAAATATTCGTCTTGATATTTTCAAAGGAGAATGCCTCGTACTTACAGGGCTTTCAGGTTCAGGTAAAAGCACTCTTTTAAGGTTAATCAATAAGCTTGCTCCGGAAGTTTATGAAGGTGAGTTAAAAGGTGAAATTAAGCTATTAGATAAATCATTATCATCTTATAGATGTGGTGAACTCGCTAAATATATTGGGAATGTATTTCAAGATTTAAACAACCAATTTTTTGCTGACACTGTAGAGAATGAGGTTTCTTTAGTTGGCGAAAATATGGGAATGGAAAGAGAATTTCTTCATAATAAAGTAGACGAAGCTTTATATCAATTAAGTATACAGAAATTAAAAAGAAGAAAGCTACGCAACTTATCGGGCGGGCAAAAACAGAAAGTTGGAATTTCTTCTACGCTTGTCCATGATAGTCAAATTATTATTTTTGATGAGCCTTCAGCAAGTTTAGATTATCAATCCATAGAAGAGTTGAAAACAAATCTTAGATCATTAAAAAAACAAGGAAAGACGTTAATAATTGTGGACCATAGACTTTATTATTTAATGGATATAGTTGACAGAATGGTTGTGTTAAAAGACGGCACGATTTCAAATATATACACTCGAGACGAACTATCAAAAAATGTACAAATTGAAAATGGCCTTAGAGCGTTTTATGAAGAAGATCTAGTGTCAGAACAGCCTAAAATAGAAGAAGATCCTAATTTATATTTTAATGGCGTAAAGATTGAAAATAAGGGATACCAATTAGATGAAAGACATACTTTTAATTTAAGTCAAGGTGAGTGCATGGCACTGATAGGATCAAATGGTATCGGAAAGACGACTCTTGCAAAAGAGTTGATAGGACTACTAGATATTAAAATAGGGACAGTATCTTATGGAAAAACAAATAAGGAACGACTAGAAAAGACCTCAACCAGTTTACAAAATTGTTCAAGTATGTTTTTCTATGAAACGGTAGAAAAAGAAATCATCCCTAAAAATAAAATATCAAATAAAGAATATTTAGAAAAAGCAAGGATGTATCTGAAAAAATTAGAACTTTGGGATAAAAGATTAGAAAATCCACATAATTTGTCAGGCGGAGAGCAGCAAAGATTAGCTCTGATTATTGCTTTACTTAAAGACTCTGAACTCATTATATTGGATGAGCCTACAGCAGGTTTGGACTATAAAAGGATGTCACAGGTATCAGAAGTTATAAATGAAAGGGCAAAAGAAGTTCCTGTAATACTTATTACTCATGATTTAGAACTGCTTTTTAAAGTATGTAATACAGCCTATTTATTATCTGAGAAGGATAGCAGAAAAATTGATGTTTGTGGTAATGAATTAATAATAAGAGAATTTTTGAAATCAGGGAAAGGAATGTAATATTGTGTATTTAATTAAACAATATGTTAAAAAAAGAAAGAAACAATATTTAACCTCTATTGCTTTAGCGATAGTAGGTGTTGTTAGCAGTCTTGTTTCCTATATTTACATGGCTAAAATTATAGTTGGTCTTATAAACGGTAACGTAAGTAAAGAGTATCATTTATGTGCGTGTCTAATGATCCTTTTAATGTTTGCAATTAAGGAAATCTCGTCTGGACTATCAACCATGATTTCTCATACGGCAACATTTCATACCCTTGGCGAAATAAGAAACAATATTTCTAATAAATTATTCAAAATGCCATTAGGAGATATTACTTCTAGATCTTCAGGAGAACTAAAAAATATTATGGTGGAGCAAGTGGACAGTATGGAAACATCCCTTGCCCACTTAGTGCCAGAATTTACAGCCAATTTAGTAGGCCCTATTCTACTGCTTATATATATGTTTATCCTGGATTGGAGATTGGCTTTACTATCCTTAGTTCCATTTGTCATTGGTATGTCCGTTATGATGGGTGCAATGAATGAACACTACAAAGAAATGTATGCCAAATCCGTTAAAATTGGACAAACGATGAATAATTCAATTGTGGAATATATCAATGGGATTGAGGTTATCAAAACTTTCAATAAAAGTGATAATTCCTATAAGAAATATTCAGATTCTGTTTATAATAATGCTCAGTTTTTCTATAACTGGATGGGTGAATCTATAACCAAGGTAGCTATAGGAAGACTATTGTCACCTATGGGTATTTTTACTGTTATTCCTTTTGGTATTTTATTTTATACACAAGGGACAGTTAGCCTTCCTAGTTTGATCACATTAATAGTCTTATCATTTGCTACAGTATCAAGCATTGTTAAGGTCATGAATTATATGGATGATTTATCCAGAATTTCGACTATTACAGGAGAGATTGGAAAGATACTGGATTCAAGAGAACTAGAGAATAAAGAAAAACATGAGGAAGTAAAAAACTATAATATTGAACTTCAACATGTAGATTTTTCTTATGATGAAAAAAAGAAAGTCATTGATGATATCTCTTTAGAAATTGAGGAGGGAAGCACTGCAGCCCTAGTTGGGTCCTCTGGTTCCGGCAAATCAACCTTGGCGAAACTTATTGCAGGATTCTGGAATGTGGACAAAGGAACCATCAAAATAGGTGGTGTGGAAACAAGGGATATGTCTTTGGAAAAATTATCTTCCTTAATTTCCTATGTGTCTCAAGATAATTTTTTATTTGATATGTCTGTAAGAAATAATATACGAATTGGTAAAAAAGATGCAAGTGATGATGAAGTAGAAGAAATCGCCAAAAAATCTGGTTGTCATGACTTCGTCATGAAACTTACAAATGGCTATGACACCATCGTTGGGGAAGGTGGCGGACACTTATCTGGAGGAGAAAGACAAAGAATATCTATTGCAAGAGCCATGCTCAAGGATGCTCCTATCGTCATCTTAGATGAAGCTACTTCTTATATGGACCCGGAAAATGAGGCTATCATTCAAGGAGCTATTGGAAACTTGGTAAAAGGTAAAACACTTCTTATAATTGCTCATAGGTTAAAAACGATTACTGATTCCGACCGAATTTTTGTTATAAAAGACGGCAAATTGGATAGCTATGGAAAGCATGCTGAACTAATCCAAAAGTCATCACTTTACAAACAAATGGCAGAAGCGAGCACAAGGGGAGAAGAATAATGATAAAAGTATTAAAAAAAATATGGAATTTTTCCAAAGAAGAACAAGCTAATATCAGAAAATCTATTATCTTTGGACTTCTGCATTCCATCTTCAATGCGATTCAATTTGGTGCTATATATTATATGTTAGTTGCCATTCTCCATAATACTGTAAGTATGCAAACTATTTGGGTTTGTTTAGGCATATTATTTGTCTCACTTGTGGGTCAGGTTTTAACACAAAAGGTTTCACAAATGGATCAGACTCATGCAGGCTATTTTATGTCTGCTAATAAGAGAATTGAAATTGGCGAGAAAATAAAAAAAGTACCAATGGGGTTTTTCTCAAGTTATAGCCTTGGAAGATTAACAACCATTGCTACGACAAGCCTTACTCAGGCAGAACAATGGATTCCAATGCTTCTGGTTTTAGTGCTAGGTGGTATCTTAAATACCTTGATCTTTGTTTTAGGAACTTTTATTTTTAATCAAAAGATTGGTCTTGTGGCTGTGACTGGTGTGATCGTATTTTTCTTAGTTACTTCTCTAATGGAAAAGAAGTCCACGAAAAATGCTGAAAAAATGACCAAAGTTCAATCAGAGCTAACGAAACAAGTGCTTGCTTCTATTCAAGGCATGCAGGTAATTAAATCTTATAACTTGGCGGGTGAAAATAATGAACAACTAAATAAATCTATAAATGATACCTCTGAAATATTTTTAGAACTTGAGAAAAATGTAATTCCATATATTGTTATACAAAGAATTGTTATGAGTATTGCAACGGTTGCTATGATATATATTTCTATTTATTTAAAGTTAGCTGGTCAAATGTCGCTTGCAGAAACTGTACTCATGATTATTGCCAGTTTTATTATCTTTGAAGGATTGGTTGGGGCAGGTTCTAATATGGCGATTTTAAGAGCTGCAGAAAATGCTATTGATTCTGTTGATTTTATTAATGAAATTTCTGATATGAGAGAAGGAACCGATAAGAATACTATTCAAAATCATGACATTGAATTTAAAAATGTATCTTTCTTCTATGATCAAAGACCAATCATTAAAAATGTGTCTTGTAGAATAAGAGAAAATACTATGACTGCTGTTGTAGGACCATCCGGTTCTGGAAAGACTACTTTTTGTAATCTAATTGCTCGTTTTTGGGATGTGAACTCTGGTGAGATTATGCTTGGGGGTAAAAACATTAAAGACTACACTATGGAAAACTTGATGAACAATATTTCTATGGTATTCCAAAATGTTTATTTATTTGAAGATACCATAGAAAACAATATTAAGTTTGGCAAACAAGATGCGACTAAGGAAGAAGTTATTGAAGCCGCTAAAAAAGCTCAGTGTCATGACTTTATTATGACGCTTCCTCAAGGCTACCAAACTATTATCGGCGAAGGAGGGGCGAGTCTTTCAGGTGGTGAAAAGCAAAGAATTTCTATAGCAAGAGCTATGCTAAAAAATGCGGACATTATTATCTTTGATGAAGCAACGGCAAACATTGACCCGGAAAATGAAGACAAGCTCAAAGAAGCCATTGAGTCACTTACAAAAAATAAAACTGTAGTAATGATTGCCCATAGACTAAAAACAATAAGGAATGCGGATCAAATTTTAGTATTAAAGGATGGAGAAATTGTTGAAAGAGGAAATCATGAAGAGTTGATAAAAAATAAGGGACTCTACTCTAATTTGATTCATGTAAAGAGTAAGGCAGAATCATGGTCTATTTAGTAGAATAGAATCATATATGATTCATATGAAAAGGTGATGTTGCAGAATAGATGATTTTACTCTGCAACATCTATTTTTTGTCAAGTATTTAAGTTTATGTTAGGTAATAATACATATTAATACAACATTCAAGCATTATTAAAATTACAGGATCTTTTTATAAGTTAAAAGAAAAAATGATTTATTAGAAAGTAAAAAAGTAGCAATAATTAATTCTCATAATTGTACATATTTAAGTTGACATTTACAAAAGGATAGATTGATAAAATCAAGTTAACTATCATGGAAGAACAATCCAAGCGTGATGAGTCTCAAGAGTTTATAAAGGAACTGGAAAAGCAAGACCTCATGACAGAGTTTGATAAAAATGTATGGCTTAACGTGGTAGACTACTTTACGGTTTGTTATAATGAAAAAATTGAATTTACATTCTTTGATGGCAGTCAGGTAGAATTAAATAGGTAGAAACTAAAACAGGTAATTTGACTAAAAATTGGTGAGATGCCTGGTTTTTTATTGTTAAATATGACTAATTATGCTATAATTTTTATAGCGACGATAAAGTCGCTATAAAGGAGGTTAAGTTATGACGAGACAACCAAGATTATCAAAAGAAGAACGCATGCGACAAATCAGACATCATGCGAAAAATATATTTCTTAAAAAGGGTTTTGAACAGACCACTATGGAAGATGTGGTGAAAGAATCTGAAATGAGTAAAGGTGGTGTATATAGACACTATTCCAGTACCACGCAAATGTTGTATGACCTTATGATCGATGGCAATGATTATAGGCAGAATCTTAATAAAGAGTATCTAAAAAACAAGAATAAAAAAGACAAGTATCAACTTATGGGAGAAATCCTTACAGATAAAGCACTTGCACAAACGGATTTAATGAAACTATATGTAATTTTTCTTAAGGTAAAAGGACATTATAAAGAATTAAATGATTTGTACTTTAAGCTGGTAGATATATCAAAGGAAAGGTTTAATGAAGTAGCTAGAGAACTCGGAATTGAAGCCGATATTTTTGCGGATGGATTTTTAGTTAATTATATAAATGGAATTATACTTAGCAATGAGATTTTAAATGCTAAAGAAAGTTATGAAAAGCAAAGAGAATTTTTAATAGAAACATTCGTATGTTATATAACAAAAATAGACCAAAATAATTGATTTGAAAGGAGAATTGTAATGGAAAAACAAGATATGAAAACGCAACTTTTGACTAAAAATCCGAAAGATTTAATGTTTCAATTAGCGTTACCAGGTATTATAGGAATGCTTATAATAGGGCTTTATCCATTTATGGATGGGGTATTTGCCGGGTGGATTATAGGAGATTATGCTATGTCTTCTATAAGTATTTCTATGTCGCTTACGCTAATTAATGGTGCAATTTCCGCATTGATTGGCGTGGGTAGCGCATCTATTTTATCGAGGGCTATTGGGAAAGATAATAAGGAAATAACGGATCAAATTTTTGGAAATTTAAGTTATTGGGTAATAGTGTTCTCGGTTTTTATTACTGTGTTAGGCATTATTTTTGCATCTAATTTTTTGGACTTAGTCGGGGCACAAGGGGATATAAAATCTCTTGGTGTAAGATATTTAAGAATTGTTTTCTTGGGTTCGATATTTGTTAATTTTGCTCAAGCAGGTAATATGACAATGCGTGGTGAAGGTGCATTAAAGCATTCTATGTTTATCATGGGTTCCGGAGCGTTATTGAATATCATACTAGATCCGATTTTTATGAAATTGATGGGTGAATATGCAATCGAAGGTGCGGCGATTGCGACTGTAATCTCCCAAATTGTACAAGCAGTTTTAACATTACACTATTTTGCTAAAAAGAGTGTATTTGTTGGTATTCATAAAATAAAAAAGGGAAGTGAAATAGCAGGAGAAATGTTTAGTATAGGAAGCTCTGCTATGATGATGCAATTATTATTTGCAGTACAACAAACATTTCTATTTAAGCAAGCATTTAAATATGGTGGAAGTGATTGGGGAATTTTAATGTCTGCCACAATGAGATTATATATGTTTTCCTTTATTCCTTTATGGGGTATGAGTCAAGGACTGCAACCTGTCATTGGCACTAATTTTGGTGCAAAACAGTATAATAGGGTAAAAGAAACAATGAAGATATTTGCTTGTGGGGCAACAATACTTGCTGCTATATCTTGGATACCATCAATGTTCTTCTCTGAAAAGCTTTTATCATTATTTAATGTTAGAACTGAAATTCTGACTGCCAATGTGGATTTCTTTAGAATGTATTATTGTACTTTTATTATGTATGGGATTATGATTATGACGCTTACTTTCTTTCAATCGGTGGGAGATGCAAAAAAAGCCGGAATGGTTGTAATGTTTAGACAATTAATATTGTTTGTTCCAGCTATACTAATATTGCCAAAAATGTTCGGGGCATCTGCTGTTTGGTGGGCTCAGCCAATTGTTGATTTTTTAATGATACTGATAGGAGTTGTTATGCAACAAAAACAGATTTATAAGATGAAATAAGTATGATTTCTAATGGACGGTAGAAATGATAAATGAGTATATAGAAAAATCAGTAGTCCATTAAGGCACAGGAGGAAGAAAAGGCAAATATAGAAAACAACAAGTCGATGTATATTTTTACTTTATAGGCGACTGTCAAGTGCAACATAAAGCTGATATACAAAAAATAGCTTAAAATGGTATAATATTATTGATTATTGAGAGAGAAAAATTAGAATTTTTGGAGAACTAACACATGATTACAACAAAGCGACTTTCAATTAGACGAGTGCGTGCTGATGATTGGAAAGCAATTCAATCTATATGGGAAGATTCATCAAAATCCATTTATGCACAGTACGACAAACCAAATGATTTGGATAATCAGTCTGTTTTTAGGAGAATCGCAAAGTGGGCTTCCTTTTCGAAGAGCGATGAACACATATTTTTTGCAATCTGTTTGCAGGACATGGTAATCGGATATGTAGCTTTCAATATGAGGAAAACCAGCTATGAGATTGGATACTGCTTTCATTCGGATTATCACGGAAAAGGATATGCAAGGGAGAGTATTTCCGCAATCCTTGATTTGATGAAAAATAAGGGTGTGATTAATATTACAGCGGGAACTGCCTTGAATAATACACCGTCGGTTAGGTTGTTGACTTATCTTGGTTTTAGGCAGACTGGAACAGAGAAAGTTTCGTTCTACAAGGACGATGAGGGAAATGATATCACGTTTGAGGGCGGGAACTATGAACTTCTTTTGTGCGAAATAACAATTCCCAGTTTGTCAAAGTAAAACAATTAAATACAAACTATAACTTAGCAGTTCAGGAAACAGTAAATCAATTTACTTTTTTTTCTTTGCTCAAAAACAGAGAGAGGAAAAAAGAAAATGAAAAACATAGAAGAAAAAATTTAATGGCGGAAGAAGAAATCAAGCATTTACAGATAGGCTAAACAGGACAAGTCAATATCGAACATACTAATATTTTTATAGATTGATATGATTTTAATGGAAGGAGGGTTTTATGCATTTTATCTAGTAGATTTTAGAGTGCGTTCAAATAGAACGGTAAAAGAAAATCTATTAAAAACTATAATTTTTAGAGTTAAAAATTTAAAATGCAGACAGTAAATCAAAAAGGTTTACTGTTTTTTATTTAATTATACTAAAGAGGGGTAGTATATTAAATGTAAGTAATTAGTTTGTGTAGTATTTATAAAATATAAACATAATAGGAGAATATATGACTAATGATTATTTTGATAAAGTAGCTAAAATTTGGAATACAAAAGAAAGGGAAAATAGAACTTTCTCAATATATAAGAAAATTATAAATATATTTGAAGATGGTAGCGAAAAGAATGCTCTTGAAATTGGAGCGGGAGATGGATTGTTGGCAAGTCTTTTGGCTAAAGATCTTAAAGAGATTGATTGCATAGACAGTTCTGAAATGATGAGGGAAGAGACTGACAATAGGTTGGAGCAATTAGAAATAGAAAATGTAAAGGTGTATGATGAAAATTATTTAGAGGCGACATTAAAAAAATATGACTTTATATATTCTTTGACAGCTTTTCATCATATAGTGGATATAGAGTCTGAACTGAATTTAGTAAAGAGACATTTAAAACCAAATGGTAAGTTTATATTGATGGATTTGGACATTGTGCCAGCTTCTTTTCATAAAGATCTACCTGATTTTGATGGACATGATGGATTTTCTAGGGAAGAGATGGAAACATATTTTAGAAATGTAAAATTTGAACCATTAAATTATGAAATCCTATGGGAAGGCAGGAAGGGTGAAATTGATTTTAGAATATTTTTAATGGAAGGTATAGTTTCCTAATTAAAATAGTTTTACAACATAAAACCAGGAGTTAGATTAAATGCTCCTGGGTTTAAGTCTCTTCAGATATACTGTTTTCTAAAATTTTATCTATTTGTTCATTTTTTAAATCGTAGATATAGAATAGTTTATAAAAATCTTTTACTTCTTCTTTTATATTAACATCATATTTTTCAGGATATAGAAGATTTCCAAGCCATGTAATACCTATAATTCTGTTTACTGATGGAGGGTCTGCTAAGAAACCGTATGGTTCGGATGGAACTCTATATACTTTACCGTTCTTAACTGCATCAAGATTTGCCCAAGTTGGGTCTGTAGTTATCATGTCGTAAAGATTTTGGTTATCTGCAAGAATTACTTGAGGATTCCAACCTATAAGTTGTTCCATAGATATCTCGCTTCCGCCACCTTTTGATTGAGCTTCTACTTCTGCAACGTTTTTAGCACCAACTAAATTTAGAACTTCTGAATGGAAGGATTCTTTAGCATTTGTATTGAGTCCGGCATCTCCCATAGCCCAGTAAACTGAAATTTTTTCTTCTTCTGGGATGTTTATTTTTTTAGCACTTTCTATTACATTTTTAGAATATTCAGCTAATTTATCTATCTTAGAAGTATCTCCAATAATTTCGCCGAGCTTTTGATATGCATCAGCCATTGTTTCAAGGCTTGCTTCTACAAACACCACAGGTATATTTATTTGATTTTGTAGATTATCCATATCTTCAACTATAGTTTTTTTAGCTTCTCCTATATCTATAACTAAATCTGGAGAGTTTTTAACTAATTCTTCCATATTTAAATTTGAATTCTTTCCGTAGAATTGTCCAAAGATAGGAAGTTCAGTAATGCTTGAAAGATATTCTTTTTGATTATCTGTTACAGGTTTTGCTAATCCGGCTAGTTTTTCGGAATTAGAAGTATAGAGAACTATTTGTGCAAGAGGACCGGATGGGGCAATTTTGGATATTGTGTTGGGAATTTCAACTTCTCTGCCAACTGAGTCCACAATAGTTCTTGTTCCACTAACATCTGCAGTTTGTGTAGTCTCTTTAGAATTATTGGCAGTTTCTTGTTTCTGACATCCAACTACAATAAAATTAAAGAGTAGGGTCACGGCTAACAATTTGAATAATAGTTTTTTATTCATCTTATAACTCCTTTAAAATATATTTTAAAACGATAAATCGTTTTAATAAAAATTTAATATTGTCGATAAGTTTTCAAATCAGGTAGAATAACTTTTTGATTTGAATCTTCTATGTTACGTATAAGTATTGGGATTTGATATATATTTGACAGTAGAGATTCGGTCAAAATATCATGTGTGTTACCGTATGCTATAGCAGAGCCGTAATTTAAAATTAAAACCTTATCAGCAAATATTTGGGCATGTTCAGGATTGTGAGTAGAAAATAAAATTAGGTATCCTTGTTTAGAAAGGTTTGATATATATTCCATAACTTTTATTTGATTGCCATAATCTAAACTTGAACAAGGTTCGTCCATAATTATGATTTTTGATTGTTGGGCAATAGCTCTTGCTATTAGAACTAGCTGTTTTTCTCCACCGGATAATTCGTTAAATTTTCTATGTCTAAGATATCTTAAATTTAATGAATTGATGGCAAAATCAACTAATTCATATGACTTCTTATTGGGCATTTCAAAAGTGTTAAGAGATGAGTTAGTTCCCATAAGCACCATTTCTTCCACGCTAAAAGTGAAAATTTTATTTTGACTTTGCGGGATATAGGATATAGTTTTAGCTAATTCTTTTACAGATAGTTTTTTAATATTTACACCGTCTACTGAAATAGTTCCTAAATAATTTTTAAGAATTCCCAATATTATTTTGAACAAAGTGCTTTTACCAACACCGTTTTTACCAAGTATAGCTACTAAACTATTTGAATTGGCTTCAAAAGAAACATTTTTTAAAACTTCATGAGTTCGATATTTAAAAGAGATGTTTTCAATTTTAAGATTCATTTAATTCACCTCTCGACTCATTAGGTATATAAAAAATGGAGCTCCAATAAATGATGTCAAAATTCCTATTGGGATCTCACTTGTTGAAAGTAGTCTTGAAAAATTATCAACTATTAATAAAAATGAACTTCCAATTAGCATAGATGCAGGAAGAACTTTTCTCATATCGATACCAAAAAATATTTTTGCAATGTGGGGAATGACGAGTCCTATCCAACCAATTATACCGCTTACAGAAACACACACAGCTGTTATTAATGTAGTTGATAGAATTGCTATAATTCGCAATTTTTCTGGGTTAACACCAAGAGAATGCGCTTCTTCATCACCAAATGCAAGTATGTTTAATTTCCATCTAATTAATAAAAGAATTAATACACCAATTGATATTATGGGCAGACAAAAAAAGAAGTCATCTAATTTTGATGAATTTAAAGAGCCCATCAGCCAATAGGTGATAGCTGGCAGTTCACTTGTCGGATCTGCTATTAACTTTAATAAGGATAGAGCAGATGAGAAGATAGAACTCACCATCATTCCAGTAAGTACAAGTCCAATATCTCTGTTTTTATTTATTTTTTTTGAAATGAATATAACAATTAAGATAGATAACGTACCAATGGCAAAAGAAATTAAAGTTGTGGAGAGTCTATTAAAACCCATTAAAATACCAAGTGCGGCACCAAATCCAGCACTGCTTGAAGCACCTAACACATCAGGGGATACCATAGGATTGTGGAAGACTGCTTGTAGGGTAGCTCCGGATATAGAGAGTCCAACTCCAACTAAAATTCCAACTAAAATTCTAGGGAGCCTAATATTATAAAGAACAGTATATATATTTGGATCCAACTTAAAATTAAATCCGAATAAGTTATTTAAAATACTCTTTGATAAATCTTTAAGAGAAATATTATATCTTCCAACACAAAATGAAAAAGATATAACAAAAATCAAAATAACTAAAAGTATAATAAACATCCAATGATACTTTTTTAAAATTTGTTTAGTCATTTGTTTCTCCATAATTTAAATATTTGCCTATAATTTCAAAAGTTAAATAAGGTTCATTTAGGTTGTTCTGAGTAATAAGATCGAAATTTGCAAGGTGTTTCTCTAAAATTTTTCTCTTAGATAGAATTTCATCAGCTAATTTATTTGAAGATTTAAGCATATTATTAAATTGCTTTTGAAGTTTATACACAACAATTAAATTTTCATTAGAATTAAAAATTTCTATAAGAGCACTTAAGATTTTTGAATTCAATAGTTCTTTTCCACCTATTTCATCTATTACTATTAAATCGGAATTTAAGTCTATGTAATTTAGAAAGTATTTTTCAAAAATATCTTGATTAAATAAATATTTGTCATCAATCGTTTTTAAAAAGACTTCATCTATAACGATTTCATTATAATTGCATTTTAAAATACTATCTGAAGAATGGTTACAAAAGTATAAATCAAGTGCTTTATTTATTTCGATTAATATGTATCCATAGACTTTATTATCTTTGTAAACTCTTCTCGTCGTGTATCCGGAAATACTGTTATAATTTTTTCTGTTTTCAAATAGATATTGAAGAAGAGATGTACTTTTTCCAACTCCACTTTTTAAACTTAACATAAGATTATTTTTCATTTTACACCTAAATAAAATTCTTATTACTTAAATTTTTAATGCAAATATATTATAAATTTAAACGAGTTATTTGTCAAAAGTATTCGAAAGGGGATTTTAAAATAAAAATAAAGCAGATCGTCCTCTAAATAATAGAGCCAATCCGCTTTAAATTATAAACTTACTAAATTAATATAAAACTAGTTGTCTAGCTTTTGTATATATTCTTTTCTTGAATTTGACTTTTTAATCACAAACCATACAAATATAAATGCTACTATAATACCAACAATATAACTAGCTGTATATCCTTCAATACCTAATCTTTTATCTAAAGAGAATCCAAGATCAGCATGGAATATATAACTTGTTACTATAAATGTATAGAAAATACCTGGTATTAAAGAAATATAATAGTTTTTGTTATGAGCTTTCAAGTAGATAGATATCATTAATAGTGCAAATACAGCTACTAATTGATTAGTAAAACCGAAGTATCTCCAAAGCATATTGAATCCACCTGCATTTGTTTTAGCAAAGAATAGAATTAAAACTGCAGGAATAAAGATTATTACAGAAAGGATTACTCTCTTTATAGCAACTGATTGGTCAATATTAAATTGTTCTGCAATCATAAGTCTTAGCGCTCTAAAAGCAGTATCTCCACTTGTTATTGGAAGTACAATTACTCCTATTATAGCAAGAAGACCACCTATGCTACCCATAAATCTTTTAGAAATTTCACCAACCATTAAAGTTGCAGTAGTATCAACAGGAGCAGTAGTGTTAAATAAAACCATAGCACCTGCAGCCCAACACATAGCAATGAAACCTTCAGCAAGCATCATGTTATAGAAAGTTTGACGACCTTCTTTTTCGCTCTTAACAGTTCTAGAGATTAGAGTTGCTTGTGAACCGTGGAAACCTGACATTATACCACAAGCTACTGTTATAAAGAAAACAGGTATGAATGATTGAGCAGCAGGGTGTTCGGAAATCAAAGCTCCTGAAGTGATAGGATGAAGGTCAGCTCCACCGGTTAAAAGAACTCCAATGAAAACACCAATTGCAGAAATTCCAAGGAATGCTCCAAATATTGGATATACCCGTCCTATAATAGCATCAATAGGGAATAGTGTAGCTATAATATAGTAAAGTAAAATACAAGCATATACTATCCATATTACATTTGAGTTGATATCCATGTGAAGAATATTATTTACAATTAAATCTCCAGGTGTGTAAATAAAAACAACACCGGTTAGAAGCATTAGAATCCAAATAATGATATTGTAAATTTTATTTGTTCCCGTGCCAACATACTTTTTCATAAGTGTTGGAACTTGAGCTCCATCATTTCTCATAGAAATCATACCAACAAAATAATCATGTAAAGATCCTGCAAAAACACAACCTATAGGTATTGTTAAAAATGCAATAGGTCCAAAAAGGATACCTTGTATAGGGCCTAAGATAGGTCCTGTACCAGCAATATTTAAAAGTTCAATAAGTTGATTTTTCCATTTTTTCATTCCTACATAGTCCACGCCATCGGCTTTAGCGATAGCGGGTGTAACACGGTCATCTGGACCAAACACATTTTCGCAATATTTTCCATATGCGAATCCACATACTATTAAAATCAAAACACCGATTAAAAATAATACCATAAACTTCTTCCTCCTCAAATATAGTTTATACATTATAAATTTAATATATAAAAGCTATTAAATCAAGCTTTTATAAAGAAAAAAGGACTCATTTAGAGTCCATGATTTCGATAGAATCTCCCACGGAGATTAAACCGCCTTTAATAACTTTTGTGAAAATCCCCTCAAGTGGCATAACACATTTACCCACAGTTTGCTTAATAGCACAACCTTTGTGACATTCTTTTCCTATTTGAGTAACTTCTTGAATAGTTTCTCCTATTTTTAACAAAGTTCCAATAGGAAGTTCATACAAGACGATTCCTTCGGTAGTCAAATTTTCAGCGAAATCTCCGTATTTAAGATTTAAGCCTTCCATTTTATTAAAACTTTCAACACCTAATAAACTAACTTGTCTGTGCCATTTACCTGCATGAGCATCATCCTTAAGACCAAAATTTTCTATAAATTCTCCTGAATCTTGAGGTATTTTTACTACGCCCTTTGTATCTGATTTATTTATCGATATAACTTTTGCCATTGAATCACCTGATATTTCTAAATTGAATTTTAATATATTATACGGCATTTAAAAATTTACCTCAACTTTTAATTAAATTCAAAACTTGACTTATTAAGCTAAAAATTATAAATTAAATTAGAAATTAAAATTAAAAGAAAAGATTGAGGATATAAAAATGATTTCATATGTTTTGTTGACATCAATGGTTTTAGGAATAATATACAATGGATGTAGTTATTTAAAAAATGAACATCATGCTAAAATTATGCCGCATAAGATTGCAATATCAGGGTTTTTATTGATGGCAATTTTGGTTGTATTTTTTAAATTCAGCACATTAGAGAAAATAAATTTAATAGTTGGAATGGTTGGATGGCTATTTTTTATATCAGGATTTTTTGCAGAAGGATTTTCTAAAGGTGGAATAATAGTAACTCCAAATTCACTATTTATTTCTATATTTGTCAGATGGAATGATATTAAAAATTTAAAATTTACAAAATTAAAAAATGGAAACCACTTGGTTAATTTAAAAATAAGTGGTTGGGATATTAGACAAGTATATGGTGAAGAGGAAAGTAAAATTTTAAAGAATTTTTCTAAAAATAAGTAAGCAGTTATATTTGTCAGGTGATAGATGGATATATGACAAAAAATAATTTAAATTAAACACTTGACAGAATAAGATATAGAGTTTAATATATACGAAATATAAAAAAATCTATGAAATGGGTGCTTCTCATATAGATTAAAAGCGATCTGAGTAGAGTGTGAGTCAGAAAATTGAAGTGAGAGTAAGCAGTAGGACCATGGAGATTGCAGTGCGAGAGCTCGAGCATTGCACGTAAAGTTGTCGTTAAACTATGAGTGGGGTTATTTATTTTACCCAATTGGAGTGGTACCGCGGATATTCGTCTCTTTCTATCTTTAATGATGGAAAGAGACGTTTTTTTATTACAGGGAGGAAAATATGGAATACAATATAATGAAAAATTTGGAACTTAAAAAGGTAGTGCTAGCTTATTCTGGTGGGTTGGATACATCAGTTATGATAGCATGGCTAAAAGAAAATTTTGGTTGTGAAGTAATAGCAGTTTCAGGAAATGTAGGTCAAGAATCAGAGCTTGATGGCCTTGAAGAAAAAGCATTAAATTCGGGGGCTTCAAAGTTATATATAGAAGATATACAAAAGGAATTTGTTGAAGACTTTGTATTCAATACTCTAAAAGCAGGAGCTAAATACGAAAATCAATATTTACTGGGGACAGCTTTTGCAAGACCTATAATAGCAAGACGTATGATAGAGATAGCACATAAAGAAGGTGCAGATGCAATTGTACACGGTTGCACAGGAAAGGGGAATGATCAAGTTAGATTTGAAACTACAATTAGACACTTTGACCCTGAAATAAAAATAGTTGCACCTTGGAGATTTTGGGAAATAAAATCTCGTGAAGAAGAAGAAGCTTATGCAGCACAAAGAAATATTCCTATAAATAAAAATAATGGCTCAGCATATTCAGAAGATAGAAATTTATGGCATATTTCTCACGAGGGTTTGGAAATAGAAAATCCTGCAAATGCTCCTAAATATGATAATTTCTTAACTCTTTCTAAAAAGTTTGAAGATGCTAAAGATGAAGCTGAAGAAATTATAATTGAATTCGTAGAGGGAGTCCCGGTTTCTTTAAATGGAGAAAAATTGGATGGAGTGTCATTAATCAAAAAATTAAATAAAATTGGCGGAGAACACGCAATTGGAATAGACGATATTATTGAAAATAGAATAACGGGAATAAAGGTAAGAGGTATATATGAAAATCCGGCAGGTTCAATATTGTATAGAGCACATGAAATTTTAGAATCTCTAACGCTTGATGGAGATACTTTGAAGTTCAAACAAATGTTGGCTCTTAAATATGCAGATGAAGTTTATAAGGGACTTTGGTATTCAAAATTAAGAGAGTCTCTTCAATCATTTGTAGATGAGACACAAAAGAGAGTTAGTGGGACGGTAAAACTAAAGTTATATAAGGGTAATATAATTCCTAATGGAGTTGAGTCAAAATATTCTCTATTTTCAGAAGAGTTTGCAACTTTTGGAGAAGATGGAGTTTATGACCAATATGACTCTCAAGGTTTCGTAAATTTATTTGCTCTACCTTTAAAAATAGAAGCTATACAAAGCAGAAAGAATGGATGGTAATGGATTTATATAAAGGAAGATTTAATAAGAAAACAGCTTCAATTGCTCATGAATTTAATAGTTCCATTGGAGTAGATTATAAACTATATAGAGTTGATATAAAGGGCTCAAAAGCACATGCAAAAATGTTAAATAAGTGTGGAATAATATCGGATGAAGATTTTACAAAAATTGATTTAGGACTAGATTCAATACTTTTAGATATAGAAAATTGCAACCTGGAATTTTCAAAAGATGCTGAAGATATTCACATGTTTATAGAATCTGAACTAACAAATAGAATTGGAGATGCAGGTAAAAAACTACACACTGCAAGATCTAGAAATGACCAAGTCGCAGTAGATGTAAAACTATTTACAATAGAAGCTTCTAAAAGAGCTATAGATTTATTAGTTGAATTGGAAGAAATAATATTTAAAGTTGCTGAAGAAAATTTAGATTCTGTAATGCCCGGTTATACACATTTACAAATTGCACAACCTGTTACATTTGCACATCATATAATGGCATATGCTCAAATGTTTTTAAGAGATATTTCAAGAATATCCGATGCAATAGATAGAATGATGACCAGTCCACTTGGAGCAGGTGCTTTAGCAACAACAACTTATGAAATAGATAGAAATTTTACAGCTTTAGAGCTTGGATTTAAAGCTCCAACATTAAATTCTATGGATTCTGTGTCGGATAGAGACCATGTTGTTGAACTATTATATTGTCTAGCTAACGTTGGGATGCATTTTTCTAGATTAGCAGAAGAACTTATAATATATTCATCACAAGAATTTAAATTTATAACTATAGCTGACGAATACTCAAGCGGGTCTTCAATTATGCCTCAAAAGAAAAATCCTGATATGGCAGAACTTTTAAGAGCAAAATCAGTACGTCTATATTCAAATCTAATGGGAATAATGACTATGTTAAAGGGGATACCTCTTTCATACAACAAAGATATGCAAGAAGACAAAGAATATTTATTCGACAGTGTTGAAACATTTGAAATATCGATAGAAGTTTTAAAAGGTATGTTAGATACTATGGTAGTTAATTCAAATAGAATGAGAGAAATGGCTGATAAGGGGTATATAAATGCAACTGATACAGCAGATTATCTTGTAAAAAAAGGTCTTGCCTTTAGAGATGCGTACTATATAACAGGAAGTATTGTAAAATACGGGATTTCCGAAAATCTTAGCTTAAATGAAATACCTTTAGAAAAATATAAAGAGTTTTCAGAAGTATTTGAAGAAGATTACTATAAGTTTATAGATTTAGATTATATATTAAACGAAAGAAAAGTTTTTGGAGGTCCTTCAGCTAAGTCTGTTAAAGAACAAATTATTCTAACTAAAAAACAAATTAGAAGATAGTAAAAACAATAAAAAAACAATGTTATGCCTTTTTCTATAGAAAGAGGCTTTTTATATGGATTTATCTATGTTGGGCATAGATAAGTTGAATATTAAAAGCTTTTTGGCCGCTTGAGAAAGGGTATATATTATAATATCATTAATAAAGAAAATATAGGGATAATAATTTTATAATTACAAATTAATAGAGTAAGTTATTTTTAGGAGGAATAATGGGAAGAACAATAGAATTTACAGAAACTGTACTCAGGGATGCTCATCAAAGTTTGATGGCGACAAGAATGAGAACTGAAGATTTTAAAGATGCTTTAAATCTTTTAGACAATGCTGGATATAGAGCTTTAGAGTGTTGGGGAGGAGCTACTTTTGACTCTTGTATAAGATTTTTAGATGAAGACCCATGGGAAAGACTGAGATTTATAAAATCAAATCTAAGGAACACTAAAACTCAAATGCTTTTAAGAGGTCAAAATTTATTAGGTTATAAAAATTATCCTGACGATGTAGTGGAAAAATTTATAGAACTATCTATTAGCAATGGCATAGATATAATAAGAATTTTTGACGCACTAAACGATATAAGAAATCTTGAAACTTCAATCAGTGCTACAAAGAAATATGGAGCAGAAGCTCAAGTTGCAATAAGTTATACAACTTCTGAAATACACACTGTTGAATATTTTTCAAATCTTGTTTCTAAAATTACAGAAATGGGGGCGGATTCAATAGCTATAAAAGATATGGCAGGGATATTGACGCCTTATAAGGCTTATGAATTAGTAACTCAATTAAGGAAAAATACTAATATTCCATTAGAACTTCATACACATGAGACAACGGGAATGGGTTCGATGACTTATTTAAAGGGAATTGAAGCTGGGATTGATATAATAGATACTGCAATATCACCATTTTCCGGGGGAACATCACAGCCTTCAACAGAAACTTTAGATGTTTTGATAAGAGAGAGCGGCAACAATACAAGACTTAACATGAAGGTATTAGAAGAATTGGCAAGCTTTTTCCAAAATGTTAAGGAAAAGTATTTGAAAGAAGGAACTCTACCTACAAAGATGTTGTCTATTGACCCTAAGGGATTGATTTATCAAGTTCCCGGCGGAATGCTTTCAAACTTGTATACTCAACTTGCAGGACTTAAAAAACTTGATAAGTATGAAGAAGTTCTTCAAGAAGTTCCACGTGTCAGAGCAGATTTAGGTTTTCCTCCACTAGTAACTCCTATGAGTCAAATGGTAGGAACTCAAGCTACTTTCAATATAATAACAGGACAAAGATATAAAATGGTTCCCAATGAAGTAAAAGACTATTTAAAAGGACTTTATGGACAAACTCCTGTGCCGGTTGATGAAACTTTTAGAAAGAGTATAATTCAAGATGCAGAAGTGATAACGGATAGACCTGCAAATCATTTATCAGAGGGACTTCCAAAAATAATTGAAGAAATAGCTGATATTGCACAATCCCAAGAAGATGTTTTAACTTATGCACTATTTCCGGAAGTTGGTAAAAACTTCTTGGAGAAAAAATATAACTTTTAAATATAAATGTATAAAAGACACTTTAGAAGTTTTTTAGAGTGTCTTTTATAGTTTACATAGTAAAGAATTTAATTAAAAATTAATATTTAAAATAAAACTTAGAAAACATTTTCAATTTATTTGAAAAGGTTATCTAAATATTATATAATGGTTTTAAGAAATTATAGGAGGTAAGTATGAAAAAGAGAAATTTACTTGTTGTTCTAGCAATAGCTACAACAATGCTACTTGTTGCTTGTGGTGGTAATAAACCAAAGAATGATGCTGCTGCAAATTCAGAAAAAACAGCGACAGAAGCTAGTAATTTAATTGTAGGATTTGTAACTGATGAAGGTGGAATTAACGATGCTTCATTTAATCAAGGTGTTTATGAAGGTATTGGACAAGCTGAATCTGAACTGGGAATTAAGAGAGTTTACAAAGAATCAGCTGATGCAAATGACTACCTTCCAAACTTTGAAAGTATGTTAGATGAAAATGCTAACATGGTTGTAGGTGCAGGATTTAAAATGGGGGATATTATTGAGCAAGTTGCTAAACAAAATCCAGATGTCAAATATGCTATAGTTGACCATAGTCCTTCTGAACCTATAGACAACTTACTAGGCATAACTTTTAGAGCTCAAGAACCATCTTTCTTAGTAGGTTACATTGCTGGTAGAACTACTGAAACTAACAAAGTTGGTTTTGTAGGCGGACAAGAAGGAACACTTATCGGTGCTTTTGAATATGGTTTTAGAGCTGGTGTTGATTATGCAGCAAAAGAACTAGGCAAAGAAATCGAAACTGCAGTACAATATGTTGGTGGATTCACTGATGCTCAAAAAGGTAAAGCAATTGCCACTCAAATGTATCAACAAGGTGCAGATGTTGTATTCCATGCAGCAGGAGGGGCAGGAGACGGAGTTATAGAAGCAGCTAAAGAAGCTGATAAATGGGTTATCGGCGTAGATAGAGACCAATCTGAAGCGGCTCCTGAAAATGTATTAACATCAGCGATGAAAAATGCTAATGTAGCTGTATACAAAGTAATTAAAGAACTTGTTGAAAATAATAAGTTTGAAGGTGGAACTACAATTGAGCTTGGTCTTAAAGATGAAGGCGCAGTAGGTATAGCTCCAACTTCAGATAAGAACGTTAAACCAGAAGTTCTTAAAGCTGTAAAAGATGTTGAAGAAAAAATCGTAAAAGGTGAATTAACAGTACCTGGCGATAAAGAATCTTACGAAGCAGCAAAGTAATTTAAGTATTTGAAGAGTTTGGTTTTATCCAAACTCTTTTTTTTTTTAATTACTAAATGTGATTTTTATAGTATAATTAACAAAAGGGTGGTGAAGAAGTGCAAAATCAGGATAATTACAAATTAGCTGTCGATATGAGAAACATTGTAAAAAAATTTGGAGATTTTACAGCTAATAATAATATTAACTTTGATGTCAGACAAGGTGAAATACATGCACTTTTAGGTGAAAACGGAGCAGGTAAGAGTACACTTATGAATGTACTATACGGACTATATTCTCCAACAAGTGGCAGCATTTATATAAATGGGAACTTAGTAGATATTAAGGATCCTAATGAAGCTATCAAAGTTGGACTCGGAATGGTGCATCAACATTTTATGCTTATAAAACCGTTTACTGTAGTTGAAAATATAATTCTAGGTATGGAGCCAACTAAGGGTTTGGCACTGGATATTAAATTTGCTAGAGAAAGTGTAATTGAGTTGTCTAAAAAATATGGATTAGATATTAATCCGGATGAAAAAATTGAGAATATATCTGTCGGCATGCAGCAAAGAGTTGAAATTTTAAAAGCTCTTTACAGAGGGGCGGATATATTAATTTTTGATGAGCCGACAGCAGTACTTACTCCTCAAGAAATAGATGATTTTATCAATATAATAAATAATCTGTCAAAACAAGGAAAAACTATTATTTTAATAACTCATAAGTTAAAAGAGATTAAAGCAATGGCAGATAGATGTACTATTATAAGACGTGGAGAAAAAATAGATACTGTTGAGGTAAAAGAAGTTACTGAATCTGATTTAGCAGATATGATGGTAGGAAGAAGTGTAGGGCTAAAAGTAGATAAAAAAGACCAAGAACATGGCGAAGCTGTACTTGAAATACAAAATCTTGTAGTAAGAGACCAACGAAATGTTGATATGGTAAAAGGACTTGATTTGACTTTATATAAAGGAGAAATCTTAGGACTTGCCGGAGTAGATGGGAATGGTCAATCAGAACTTTTAGAAGCTATTACAGGACTTAGAAAAATAGAGTCAGGTTTTGTTAAAATAAATGGTGAGGATATAACCAATAAAACGCCTAGAGATATTCATGAAGCTGGATTATATAATATTCCGGAAGATAGACAAAAAAGAGGATTAGTATTAGATTTTGATATTTCAGAAAATTTAATTCTAGAAAATTATGATAAAGAAAAATTTTCTCATAAGGGAATTTTAAAATCTAAAGAGATAGAAGATTTTGCTAAAGAATTAGTGGAAAAATTTGATATACGTCCAAGAGATATACATCAAAAAACAGGTGCTCTATCTGGAGGAAATCAACAAAAGGTAATTATTGCAAGAGAAATTACTAATGACCCTGATGTATTGATAGCAGCTCAACCTACAAGAGGATTGGACGTAGGAGCAATTGAGTATGTTCACAGATTTTTAGTAACTCAAAGAAATAATTTTAAAGCTGTTTTATTAATTTCATTTGAGCTTGATGAAATACTAGCTCTCTCTGATAGAATAGCTGTTATTTATGATGGAAAGATATCGAAAGTAATGAAAAAAGACGAGACAAATGAAACTGAAATAGGGTTGTTAATGGCAGGAGGTGCTGCAGATGAAAAGTAAAAATAGATTATTTTATACTGTAGTATCTATACTACTTGGATTTTTGTTTGGTTCTATTATTTTAGTAATTAATGACATAAATCCTTTACAAGCTTTTAAAGTTATTGTGATAGGAGCTTTAGGAAAGCCGTCATATATTTCATGGGTTATAGTTAAAGCAATTCCTATAATTTTGACAGGTATTTCGGTTGCCTTCGCATTTAGAACAGGATTGTTCAACATAGGAAGTGAAGGACAATATATAGTTGGTTCAATAGGAGCGTTTTTAATAGGTTATTTATTGAAATTACCTCCAGTAATTCACCCTATATTTGCTCTTTTAGTGGGGACTCTTTTTGGAGCTGTTTGGGGAGGAATTGTTGGTTTATTAAAAAGCAAGTTTAAGATAAACGAAGTAATCTCTTCTATAATGTTCAATTGGATTGCCTTTTATCTAAGTAATTATATGTTGAGTTTAAAAGCATTGAGAAAAGTTGGTACGGATACAACTTATCCGATAAATGCAACTGCAAATATTGAAATTTTAGGACATTGGAAGAGAACAGATGCCGGTATAGATTTCTTAATGAACCATAGTATTTTGAAACAAATCTTAAGACCTCCATTGAATTGGGGAATTGTAATTGCTGTAGTTGTTGCTATCTTAGTTTGGTACATCATAAAAAACACAACTTTGGGATATCAATTAAAAGCTGTTGGATATAATTTAGATGCTGCAGAATACGGAGGAATAAACATACAAAAAAATCAAATTACTTCAATGTCCATTTCAGGTGCCATATCAGGACTGGCAGGAGCTATTATGGTTTTAGGTGTTGCAGGAAATATAGGTCTTATGGCATCACAACAAGGGTATGGATTTGATGGTATGGCTGTTGCATTAATAGCTGGAAATAATCCGCTAGCTTGTATCCCTTCAGGACTTTTATTTGCAGGGTTGAAATATGGCGGTGGAAAATTAAATTCTTCTCTAAATACTTATTCTGAAGTAGTTGATATAGTAATAGGTATAATAATATTCTTTATTGCTATGCCAAGACTTTTGGAACTGATAAGTTCTATATATAAAAAGAAGGAGGCAAAATAATGAGTACAATTTTAGGTATTATAAGCATTACATTATTATATTCGGCTCCTCTTATTTTTACAGCACTTGGCGGAGTTATAAGTGAAAATGGTGGAGTTGTAAACATAGGACTTGAAGGTATGATGACAATAGGAGCTATAGTAGGAGCTACTGTTGGTTTTTATACAGGAAATCCTTGGCTTGCATTTTTATGTGGCGGTTTAGGGGGAATGGCGTTAGCTCTATTCCATGCAGTGGCTACTATAAACTTCCAAGCAGACCATGTAGTAAGTGGGATAGCTATAAACTTGATCGGACCGGGGCTTTCACTATTTTTATGTAGAATATTTTTTGATGGAGCTGCAATGTCTAAGTCAATTCCATTTAAGAATAAGCTACCTCAACTTTTTTCAAATGTATTTACGAAAGAGATGATATCACAATATCCATGGATGAGATACTTAAAGGTTTTATTTCAACAATATGTAATAGTTTATATAGCTTTTGCATTTGTAGCTATCATGTGGTATGTGCTATATAGAACTAAATTAGGTCTTAGAATAAGAGCTGTTGGAGAACATCCTAGAGCTGCAGAAACACTTGGTGTTAATGCATATAGGATAAAATATTTTTGTGTATTAGCTTCGGGATTTTTAGCGGGACTTGGTGGAGCAAGTATGAGTTTGGCAATAGTTTCTAACTACAGACAAACTCTAATTTCAGGACAAGGCTTTATAGCTCTTGCAGCCGTAATATTTGGTAACTGGAAACCTCAAGGTGCATTTATTGCTTGTTTAGTATTTGGTGCAGCACAAGGATTCTCGGTTATATTAGGAAACCTAGGAATTCAATTAGATACAAATCTTTTATCAATGCTACCTTATGTAATAACATTGCTTGCTTTGATTTTATTTGTAAAGAGTTCAAATGCACCTAGTGCAGATGGTATTCCATACCAAAGACATAACTAAATTAAGCTTATCAAACCTCTTGTATAACAGGAGGTTTTTATTATGTATAAATATATTATCAATTATGATATTATATTTTAAAGAGAAGGTGATATTTTGAACATAAACTGGTATCCAGGACACATGAAAAAAACTATAGAAGATATACAAGCTAAGTCAAAATTAGTGGATTTTTATATAGAAATAATAGACGCAAGAATTCCTATTGCAAGTAGGAATCCGTTACTTAGAAAAGTTTTACAAAATAAAAAGGGATTGCTTATTTTAAATAAGACAGATCTTTCTAATTCTGAACAGAATGTATTATGGAAAAAGAAATTATCAGATGATAATAACAAAGCTGTTCTCTATAGTGCAGCAAAGCCTAATTCATCTCTTATAGTAAGAGAAGCACTTAATTTTATGCAAGATGAAATAGCAAAAAAAGAAGAAAAAGGTATAAATATGGGACCTTTAAGAGCTATGATAGTTGGTATTCCAAATTCTGGAAAATCAACCTTTATAAATGGTATTTCAAAGACAAAGTCGGCAAAGGTAGGTAATAGACCTGGTGTTACTAAGATCAACCAGTGGATTAAATTGAATCCTAAGTTACATCTATTGGACACTCCGGGAGTTCTTTGGCCTAAGTTTGAAGATGAAAGTGTTGGTTTGAATCTTGCTTTTACCGGAGCTATAAAAGATGAAATAATGGATATTGAAACTTTGGCGCTTAGATTGATTGAAAGATTGATTAGTATAGACGAAAACATTTTAAAAAATAGATATAATGTTGAAATAGATGGAGAGCCTATTGAAGTGATGGAAAGAATCGGAAGAAAAAGAGGCGCAATTGTAAAAGGTGGGGAAATTGACTACTCAAAAGTTGCAAATATTGTTCTTGATGAATTCAGAAAAGGTGTATTAGGAAATATTACATTGGAGACTATTGATGGAAGAATTTGAAAAAGAGTATAAAAAAATTGGATATACAAATATAGTTGGAATAGATGAAGTTGGCAGGGGCTCTCTTTTTGGAGATGTGTTAGCTTGTGCTATTATAATGCCGGACAGCAGAATAGAAGGGATAGCTGATTCTAAAAAACTATCTGCAAAAAAAAGAGGATCTTTATATGAAGAGATACTTGATGAGTGTATAGCAGTGGGCATAGGAAGAATTGATTCTAAGAAAATTGATGAAATAAATATAAAAAATGCCACACATTTAGCAATGGAACAAGCAATTCAAAATATGAGAGATCAAAAAGGGCGAAAAGTATATGCTGATTTATTGTTAATAGATGCAGAAAAAATTGATACTCAAATAGCACAAGTTTCCATAATAAAAGGTGATGATAGGTGTTATTCAATAGCTTGTGCTTCAATAGTTGCAAAAGTATATAGGGATAGTCTTTGTGATAACTGGGAGAAGTTATATCCTGGATATAATCTCAAAAAAAATAAAGGTTATGGCACAACTGAACATAGAAATGCAATAAAAGAAATAGGATATACACCTATGCATAGAATTACTTTTTTGAAAAATTTAATAGGTTAAAAAATGAATAATAAAGAGTTTGGAAATTATGGTGAACAGATAATAACAGATTATTTGATAAAAAAAGGATATAAGATTTTAGGGAGAAACTATCGAGCTAATGGAACAGAAATAGACATAATCTGCTTAGATAAAAATATAATTGTATTTGTAGAAGTAAAGAGCAGAAGATCTAAAAAGTTTGGGAATGCTTTTGAAGCTGTGGATGAAAGAAAAATTAAAAACATAATAAAAGCATCAATGAATTATTTAATTAAGTATGATTATACACATTTGCAAGTTAGGTTTGACGTTGTTGAGTACTATTCAACGGGAGAGATTAATCACATAGAAAATGCATTTGAAGTAGGATGAGGTGAAATTATGTATTCTAAAGTGTTGACTTGTTCTTTACAAGGGTTAGAAGGAGATTTAGTAACTGTTGAAGCGGATTTAATGAGAAGTTTACCGAAATTTACAATAGTTGGATTACCGGACACAGCTATAAAAGAGTCTATAGAGAGAGTTAGGTCAGGCATAAAAAATGAAGGCTTAGAGTTTCCTTTGAGTAGAATAACTATAAATTTGCAACCTGCAAGTTTGAGAAAAGATGGTTCTCAAATGGACTTGGCAATAGCAATGTCAATACTATCTGCAAATCAAGCTGTGGATATTAAAGAAGAATATATATACATTGGAGAACTGTCGTTAGACGGTTCTGTCAATAAGGTAAACGGTTGTCTAGCAATGGTAATTTCAATGCGAGAAAAAGGATATAGAAAGTTTATAATCCCTTATGGAAATCGTGAGGAGTGTTCGGTAGTTTTAGACGTTGAAATATACCTGGTTAAAAATTTAAGAGAAGTTGTTGATTTTGTAAATGGCGTAGAACAAGTAGCTAGATATACTGAAGAATATCGTACTGAAGAAAAGACTTTTGATATAGATTTTTCAGATATGAAGGGCCAAGAATTTTTAAAACGGGCTTTAGAGGTAGCTGCTGCAGGGAAGCATAATTTATTGATGGTTGGGGAGCCGGGAAGCGGTAAGAGCATGGCAGCTAAAAGATTTCCAACTATACTGCCAAGCTTGAATTTTGATGAAGCGATTGAAGTTACAAAAGTATACTCAATAGCAGGCCTTTTAAAAGAGTCAAAATTAATTACAAACCCTCCATTCAGAGCACCTCATCATACTGCATCGGCAGTTTCTTTAATTGGAGGTGGAAAAATCCCAAAACCTGGTGAGGTGTCTCTCTCACATAATGGCGTGCTTTTTTTAGATGAACTTCCGGAGTTTCAAAAAACTGTTATAGAAGTATTGAGACAACCTTTAGAAGATAAAACTATAAGTATCTCAAGGGCGAATGCAAGTTTAACTTATCCTTCAGACATCATTTTGATTGCAGCAATGAATCCTTGTCCTTGTGGATTTCATAATTCTAAGGACCATACCTGTAGTTGTAGTGCAGCTGAAATAAATAGATATCTATCTAAAATCTCACATCCTCTGTTGGATAGAATTGATATTCATGTCGAGGTTTCTGCTGTAAAATATGATAAATTATCAAATGAAAAAATACAGTCTGAAAGTTCAAAAGTTATAAAAGAAAGAGTAGGAAGAGCAAGAGAATTACAAAAAGATAGGTATAGAGATTTTAATTTTCAATGTAACTCTGAAATCAAAGAAAATATGATGGCAGAATTTTGCCATTTAAAAGAAAAATCTAAAAAAATTATGGATATCGCCTTTAAAAAATATTCTTTTTCTGCCAGAACATATAATAAAATACTAAAAGTTTCAAGAACAATAGCAGATTTAGAAAATCATAAAGATATAGAAGATACGGATATATTAGAAGCTATAAGATATAGGACAATGGATGTAAAATATTGGAGTTAATATGGAATATAGAGACTATATATTATATTTAAATTTATTGGGAATTGAAAATATTGAAATAGAAAAAATCGAAGACTATTTATCTATAAATAATATACATATTTCAGAAATATTTTCGTCTGAAGCAATTCAAAAAAATTTTTCTAAAACAGTTAGGAACAAGCTATCAAAATTTGATGAAGAAAAACTAAAGATTTTAAAAGAATATTGTTTTAAGAAAAGTATAAATATTTTAACTTACTTGGAAGACACATATCCGGATAGGCTCAGATATATAGAAAATTTTCCTAGAGTGCTTTATACAAAGGGAGAATTTTCTGAAGATGACTTTTTGAGTATAGGTATAGTTGGTTCGAGGAATCATTCTGATTATGGAAAGGTTGTAGTAAATTATGTAGTGGATAATTTAAAGCTATTAAAAGCAACAATAATTTCAGGAATGGCTTATGGAATAGACGCTTTATCACACAATAGGGCAATAGTTAATAATATGAGAACAATAGCGGTTCTTGGAAGTGGGGTAGATGTGATATATCCTAAAGCAAACTCTCATCTCTATTCTGAGATAATAAACCATGGAGTTGTGTGTTCGGAATATCCTCCAGGAACAACACCTAAACCTTATAGATTTCCGCTCAGAAATAGAATAATTTCAGGCCTTAGTTTGGCTGTAGTTGTTGTAGAGGCTAGGAATAAAAGTGGCAGCCTTATAACTGCAAGGGTTGCAGCTGAGCAGGGTAAAGAAGTTTTTTCAGTCCCGGGAAATATAAATAGCTTTTATTCAGAAGGTACAAATGCATTGATAAGAGATGGAGCTAATATATTGAGTTCTATTGATGATTTGTTGGCAATACTTCCAAAGGCGGAGAAAAAGAAAACTTTTGAAGTGGATTTATCTGAAGATGAAATTAGAGTTGTAGAGTGTATAGAAAAGGGTGCGAATGAAATAGATGATTTGGCAAGAAATTTGTCTATGAATGTTTCAGAGCTAAGCGGGTTTTTAACTATCCTAGAGCTTAAAGAAGTATTGACAGTTAATGGGAAAAGAATTCAATTAAATGTGCAATGATAAAATTAATTATAATTTAAAATACACCTAAATCCATAGAGGAATTAGGTGTATTAATTTTTACTAAATTTTTAGTATTAACTTTTCTATTCTATTCTTAGAACATTTGTGAATTATAAATTTTAAGTCATCAACGGAAATAATTTCTCCTTGAGCTGGGAAACGGTCAAGTTTTTCAATTAAAAATCCAGCTATTGAATCATTTTCATCACTTTTTAAATTAAGTCCTAATAAACGGTCAACTTCTTCTAAATTCATAGAGCCGTCTATAAGATATTCTTTAGGAGCAATTTTTATTATTTCCTCATCTTCATCTTCATCAAATTCATCTGATATAGAGCCGACAATTTTTTCTATTAAATCTTCAATGGTTATCATGCCCTCTGTACCACCATATTCATCAGTGACGATTGCAACGGAGACCCTTTTAGATCTCATTTCATTAAAAAGAGGACCAATTGGTTTATATTCAAAAGTATAGAATGGAGATTTTAAAATGTCCAAATTATCTTTTAATATAAAGCTTGAGTCAAACTTTAATAAGTCTTTTACGTGGAGTATTCCGTAGATGTCATCTAAATCATCACCAAAAACAGGCATTCTTGAAAAAGATTCTTCTTGAACTACTCTAACTATTTCATCATAAGTTGAGTTTATACTCAATCCAACTATATCAGTCCTTGGAGTCATAGTATCTTTGGCTATACTGCCTCTAAAATCCATAACATTTTCGATTATTAAAGACTCACTTTTATCTAAAATTCCTTCTTCATAACCTAAGGATACAGCATCAAATAATTCATCTTCTGTAATTAATGGTTCTTTATA
>NZ_JAXDSS010000051.1:0-2116 GCF_034090345.1 Peptoniphilus sp.
TCTATCAACACAACTACACCCAATAGGACATTCATCAGTGCAATACCTATTAAGCAGCTCCGGAGCATTGTAAAGGTCCGCCATTAAAACTACCTTGTCCGGCTGAGGACACTTCACAATACCAAGCTCATAATCAGCCAATGTACTAGGATGAATCCCTAGCATTTCAGCAGCACCCTCACGACTTTTAAGTTTTTCATTATACCCACTAGCCTCAATACGAGCCTTAAAATACTTATTATCTCTTGAACTCTTACAATCCCTTCCCATACTCACCCCCTATAAAAACAACACCTATATACAATTAATCCCTATTTTTTCTAACTACCACAACCTGTACACTTTAGATATAATCGCCTAAAGGAGGTGATTATAAATGGACAGAATCGATACGCTTAACTTCCCTGACTTATCCAGCTTGTCTGACTTAACAACTGCTGATATGGCTAGTGGAATGTATAAAAGAATTCAATCTCAAATTAACGATTTATTATCTGAAATTAATTCAGACGAACACATGCTAGCCACTATCGATAACCTAGCAATAACAGATATTGGATATCACAATCCTCACATACTTATCTTTTATTGCATAGATTCTCAAGGAAATCAGGTTCGAAAATTGATTCATATAAACTCGTTAAATATGGATTTAACTGTTTACAAAGAACAGGATTTCGAGAAATCAAAAAGACCAATAGGGTTTTTAGGAGAAATTGATTAATATTCATTAATTCTTCTAAATTTTGATTCACCTGTTGGAGCAGGTGAATCATTTTTTTATCATTTTCACCCAAATTGTTTATAAAACTTTCTAGTCTTTCGACTTGTATATTAAATTGATCATTACTCATATGCCCATCCCCTTACTCCGATTTGCTAAAATAGCAAATTAATGATTAAAAAAATATTCTATCTCACAGTTTAAAGTGTTCGCTAAAATCGGAAGCATATCTGCTTTAAACCTATACTTCCCATTTTCATAATTCCAATATGTTGATGGGTCTTTAAATCCAAGAATATTAGCCATTTGAGTTGTTGAAATTCCTTTTTCAACTCTTCTTTCTTTTATTCTTTCTAAATTTAATTGTTTTAACATTTTTTCACCACCTTTTTATTTGCTATTTTAGCAACTCTTTAAATGTATTATAGCTTGCTATTTTAGCATCGTCAATATTATTTTTGTGATTTTAGCAAAATATATTTTTCTGTTTTAGCATTATGTTATAATCAAATTGTCAAAATGACAAAGGAAGTGATACTTTGGGAAATAGAGTAGCAGAATTAAGAGTTAATTTAGGTTTAACTCAAAAAGAATTTGCTAAAAAAGTTAATATAAATGATAGTGTACTTTCTCGTATAGAAAGTGGGAATAGACCAATTAAGGATGATGAAGCTATAACTATGGCCCGCTACTTCAACGTCACAACAGATTACCTGCTCGGAAATTCAAATGTCAAAAATACATCAGTAAAAAAAGATGATAATTTAGAAGAAGAATTTCCAGAAGGTTTAAAAATGCTAAGAAGAGCAAACAAAGAACTAACAGAAGAAGGTAAAAAGAAAATGCTAGAAATGGCACAACTTTTTATTGATAGCTTGGAGAAAAAGTAATTTTTAAGGGCTTGTTTTAAAATAAATTAAATATTTAGGAGGAAATATTATGGAAGATAAAGACAAAATATTTGATTTATATCAAATTTATAAAAATGATATAAATATATTTAATAAAGCTATATCTTATATTGATTCGTTTGATAAAAATGATGTATTTGACATAATATTTATCAATGAGATTTCTTTAAACTTATTTAAGTTAGATATAGCTGCTTTTAAAAAGCTATTAAACATATATTCTTCAGAATTTACTACAACTGATGAAGAAATAGAAAAATATGAGCTTGATGAAGAATTATTTCATAAATTCTATTTGGAATTAATTATTTTCTTTAATAAAGTATATAATATCCCGGAAGTAGGAGATTTCCCTCTTATTTATTCTAAAAATCAAATATCAAATTTTGATAGTTTAAGCTTAATAGGAACTGATGGTTTGCCTAATGTTTCTTTGATGAGATTTATAACACATGATAAAAAGAAGATATTCTTATCTTTC
>NZ_JAXDSS010000037.1:0-9451 GCF_034090345.1 Peptoniphilus sp.
ACCAAACAAATTCATAATATTATTATTTTGCACTTATATGCACATCCTAAATTTGGTTTTAGTTATTTTAAGTTTAGGACTAAATGCATATAAGTGCAAATTTTTTATACAAAAATATCTGTTAGAGATTTACTCCCCAACGGATATTATAGAGCCTTTTTTCTTTGCCTAAAAGCGGAAAGGAGAACACATGGAAGAAGAAAAAAGAGAATTAAAAGCACCACCTAATAAACAGTTAATTATGGATATTGGGAAGACAAAATATACTGTAAACCTATATTTCAAGCAAGGTACAGGGGAAAAATATAAGGATAAAATACTAAAGTTAATCAAGAGAGAAACAGAGAAGATGTAAATTTATCAAAGAATTTTTGTTTATGTCCTTGACAAATCTTCCCAAAAGAATCCTTAAACTAGTAAATGAAAATAGCACTCACGTAATGCATACCCATATCAAGGGGAAAAGCGGAGCGACCCTTGACAGGGGTATGCATTATTTGTAAAAGACAATTACGCCCTTTGAAAATATTATTGGATGGTTTTATTGTCACATATGTTTGACAACTCTAGAAAGAATTAAGAATTCTAGAAAATTTATACTTGAAAGATTATTAAATTTTTGATAAAATGTTTTTTGTTCTAGGGGTATAGTTCAGTTGGTAGAACATTGGTCTCCAAAACCAAGTGCCGTGGGTTCGAGTCCTGCTACCCCTGCCATTAATCCAACCGTTATTTACTAATTTTTAGTTAATAGCGGGTTTTTTATTGCTAAGATTGGCAATTATAATGTAAACTGGATTTATTATGTAACTTAATAAAAAATATTTAATATAAGTGCGAAGTAATCTATAAAATGAAATTGATTTTTTATAATATTTACTATATATTATTTTAGAATGGAGTGGTAGTTTGAAGATATTATTCGATGCTAATGGAGGAGACAATGCACCTTTTGAAGTAGTAAAAGGAGCTATAGATGCAAGAAACGAACTTGGAGTTGAAATAGCTTTTGTAGGAAATGAAGATGCCATAAAAAGTTCGCTTAATAAATTAAATGAAAAAGCTGAAATAATAAATGCAAGCGAAAATATTGAAAACAATGAAGAACCTGCTTTTGCTCTTAGGAAAAAAAAAGACTCTTCTACAGTAGTTGGACTTAGTCTTTTAAAAGAAAAAAAATATGATGCTTTTGTATCGGCAGGAAGTACAGGCGCATTACTTGCCGGTGGCCTATTTATAATTGGAAGAATAGATAATGTAAAAAGAGCTGTGTTACCAACTTCTATACCTAATTTAAAAGGTTCTACATTGGTTATAGATTCTGGCGCGAATATGGATTGCAGTGAAGATTTATTATTACAATTTGCCAAGATGGGTGACCAATATTTAAAAATAAATGGAATCGAAAATCCTAGAATAGGACTTTTGAATGTTGGTGTTGAAGAACACAAAGGCAATACTTTAACAAAGGCTGTATATCCTCTACTTAAAGATTCAGGATTAAACTTTATTGGAAATGTAGAGGCAAGAGATTTATCTTTGGGAGTTTGTGACTTAGTAGTTTGTGATGGTTTTATAGGGAATGTACTTTTAAAGACTACAGAAGGTACAGCTTATTTTGTTTCTAAAATGCTTGAAAATTTGGTTGAAAATGCCAATTTATCATCAGAAATGGTGAAAGAAGTAGGTGGTTTAATGATGAAGGCTAAAAAATCTTTAGACTACAGTGAAATTGGAGGAGCGTTGTTACTTGGAATAAAAGAAATAGTAATAAAAGCACATGGAAGTTCTGATAGCAATGCTATTAAGAATGCAACAAAGCAAGCATTACAAGCATATGAAACAAAAATAGTTGAAAAAATAGGAGTAATTTTTAATAGGTGAGGAAATGAGAGAGAGAATTTTACAATTAATAGCAGATCAATTTGGAAGAGATGTAGATGAATTAGAAGAAGATATGACATTTGTTGATGATTTAGGAGCAGATTCTATAGATATAGTCGAACTTGTAATGAGTATTGAGGATGAGTTCTCTATAGAACTTGAAGAAGACCATTTAAAAGAATTATCAACAATTTCTGATGTCATTGAATACGCAAAAGAATTAAACTTTGAAAGTGAATAATAAAGATATTAAAAAATTATGTTCTTTAATAGATTATAATTTTAATAATGATTTATATTTAGAAACTGCACTTGTCCATTCATCGTATTTAAATGAAAATATATCTTATCAAAAAAATAATCAGAGGCTTGAATTTTTAGGGGATGCAGTTTTGGAACTTGTTATCACTGAAGAATTATTTTTAAAGAATTTGGATATGAGAGAGGGGAAATTATCTCAACTTAGAAGTAAAATTGTAAGTGAACAAGCTCTATATAAAATTGCTAAAGAAATAAAATTAGGTACGTTTATTAAATTTGGAAAAGGTGAGTACAAAACCGATGGAAATTATAGAGCTTCTATACTGGCAGACGCATTGGAAGCTTTGATAGGTGCTGTGTATTTAGATGGTGGACTTTCTAATGCTAAAAAAGTGGTATTAAACCTATGCCAAGAAAATATAAAGGCGGCTCTTTCTAATAAAATAAATATTGATTATAAAAGTTTACTTCAAGAGTTTTCTCAAAGAGGCTCAAGAAAAGAAGTAAAGTATATTTTAATAGAAGAAAAGGGACCTGACAACAACAAGACATTTTTTTACAATTTGGTTTTAGATGGGAAGCTATTAGCTAAAGGAGAAGGCTCATCTAAAAAGAAAGCTCAACAAATGGCAGCTAAAGAGTGTTTAATAAAATTAGGAGAGATATATGAGTAAAAAAAATATAATACCAATTTTTGTACCTCATGAAGGCTGCCCAAATGATTGTGTTTTTTGTAATCAAAGAAAGATTACGGGTATTTCTACTTCTATAACTGAAGAAGATGTTAGATATACGATTGAAACATATTCATCATATTTTAAAAATGATAATAAATTTGAAATAGCCCTCTACGGAGGGTCTTTTACTGCAATTGATATAGACGTACAAGAGAGGATTTTAAAATCAATAAATAAATATATTGAACCCAATAGATTTGATTCAGTTAGATTGTCTACAAGGCCGGATGCAATAGATGAAAAAAGGCTGAGTTTATTAAAAAAATATAATGTTAAAACAATAGAATTAGGAGTACAGAGTTTAGATAAAGATGTACTTCGACTTTCAAAACGTGGTCATAGTGTGGTGTCAGTTTATAAGTCAGCTGAGCTTATAAAAAAATTTGGATTTGAACTAGGGCTACAACAGATGTTAGGATTATATGGAGATAACCTTGAAAAAAGTATATACACAGCAGAAGAATTCATTAAAATAAAGCCTAAATTTATCAGAATATATCCTACACTTGTAATAAAAGATACAGAATTGGAAATGTTGTATAACTCAGGGCTCTATATGCCTCAGAGTGTTGAAGAAGCTGTAAATTGGATAAAGAAAATATTGCCTATGTATACTAAAGCAGGTATAGAAGTTATACGAGTTGGATTACAACCTACTGAGAATATACAGTTGGGGAAAGATGTTGTAGCAGGGCCATTTCATCCTGCTATAAGGCAATTAGTTGAAAGTGAATTGATAACCGAACAAATAATAGAGTTATTAAAATTTGAAAGTGTTAAGAGTATAAAAATTGTTGCATCAGGAAGAAATATTTCATTGATAGCTGGAAATAAAGGCGTGGGTAAAAAATATTTAATGGAAGTGTTAAATTTAGAAAATGTAGAAATGAAGATAGATAAAAATTTAAATGATCTAATTCAAATATTTTTTAATGAAAACAGTATATCATTTAAGGCTGGTGAGTAAATGATTTTAAAATCAATATACATACAAGGATTTAAATCTTTTTTAAATAAAACTAAAATTGATTTTAATAATTCAATAACAGCTATAGTTGGGCCGAATGGAAGTGGGAAAAGTAATATAACTGATGCAATCATTTGGGTTTTAGGAGAAACTTCTATTAAAAATCTCAGAGGAAGTAAGATGGAAGATGTAATTTTCTCTGGAACTGACAAGCGAAAGGCTACAGGATTTGCAGAAGTTAGTATAGTTTTTGATAATTCAGATAGAAGTATTCCTCTTGATTTTAGAGAAGTGCAGATAACAAGAAGAATGTATCGATCTTTAGAGTCTGATTTTTTAATAAATGGGGCTAAATGTAGATTAAAAGATATACGAGAATTATTTTTAGATACCGGTATAGGAAAAGATGGATATTCACTTATCAGTCAAGGGCAGATAGATAGGATCTTGAGTAATAAACCTGATGAGAGAAGACAGATATTTGAAGAAGCAGCTGGTGTTTCAAAGTTTAAACTAAGAAAACATGAAAGTGAATTAAAGTTAAAGAGGACTAAGGATAATATCCTTAGATTAAATGATATTTTATCTGAACTTGAATCCCGAGAAAAAGATTTAAAAAAAGCTTCTGAAGATGCAGCTATTTATTTAGAAAAAAGTAAAGAGCTTAAAAAGTTGGAAATAAATTCAGCGGCTTATGAGATTGTAGAATTAGATAAAAAAATTGATGAAGCTGAGCGGGAATTGGCAGAAAATGAAAAAAATTTATCCAACATTATCAAAAGTATAGAAGAATCTAAAGTAAAAATAGAAAATATTTCTTTAGAGAGTGAAAAAACTGAAGAAGAAGCAGAACTTGTCAGAAATGAACTAAAGGAATTTGAATTAAATATTCAAAGAGAAAAGTCTGAACTCGATGTTGTATTAGTGAAGTTGGAAAACTATACTAAAAATTTAGAAAATGACAAAAACTTGTTAAAGGAATTAGAAGATTCTTCAGTAAAAGCTGATTCTAGAATTTTAGAGTTAGAAAAAGATAAATCAGAACATGAATTTAAAATTGAAGAATTAAAAATTGAACAAAATGATTTTGTCAAAAAAATAGATAGTTTATCAGTTGAACTTAAAAATAAAGAAGAAGAAATAAATTTATATAATGTTGGAATAAAAAATATAGAGAATGAATTGTCAGCAATAAATTCAAAATTAAGTATTTTGAATGTTATGAAATCTGAGAAAAATAGTAGACTTGACAATATCAAAGAGAATTTAAAAACTTTATATTCTAATAATGAAGAAATTGAAGAATTAAGAGAAAGTGCTGAGGAAAAATATAACTCTATTAAAGAAAGTTTGAGTACTCTTAGAAAAAAATCAGAAGTAAGTAGAAAAGAAAGAGACAAAGCGAATAGTGAAGTGATTTCTAATTATAATAGTTTGCAAGAGTTACAAAAGAAAATTTCTCATACGGAAGCACAATATACAGCACTTAAAAATTTAAATAATTCTTTTGAAGGTTATAACAAAAGTGTAAAGAACCTTATGAATATAACTAAAAGAGGGGATTTTAAGCAAGAGATAGTAGGACCTGTTGCAGAGAATTTTAAAGTAAAAAAAGAATATGAAACAGCCATATCTGTTGCATTGGGTGGAGCTTTACAAAATGTAATTGTAGATAAATTAAACTCTGCTAAAAAAATAATAGAATATTTAAATATTCAAAAGATGGGGAGAGTCACTTTTTTACCTATTGATAGTATGAAGTTTAAACCATCTGGTGATGTTCCTGAAAATAATAATATATTGGGATTGGGTTATGAGCTTATAGAATTTAAACCTGAATTTGAAAATATATTTAAAAGCCTATTAGGAAGAACATTGATTGTTAAAGATTTTGCTTCAGGTACAAATATTTCTAAACAGTTTGGAGCTAGATATAGAGTTGTAACTTTAAGAGGGGACAGTTTTAATATAGGTGGCTCTGTAACTGGAGGAAGCTTAAATAAATTTAGTTCTGAAATAATATCTAGAAAAAATGAATTAGATGAGTTGGAAAAACAAATTTTGAACTTATTAAATTCGCAAAAGCAGCTTGAAATTCAATATGATAAGTCTAAACAAAATTTAAAAAAGATTGATGAAGGGATAGATTCAGACGCAAAAGAAGAATTAGCTTTAAGCCAAGAGATAATAAAAGTTGAAAATAATTTATCCGGATTGATAAATTCTGTTAAATCAAACCAAATTTATATTGAAAAATATAAAAAAGAAGAGGTTGAACTTACAAAACAGATAGAAGAAGATAAGTTTACATTTGAAGAATTATCAAATAATAAGGAAAAACTTAACCAAAAAATTAATGAAAAAAGTTTGGATATAGATGACGAAAAGTTTAAAATTTTAAAAGAAGATTTAGAAAAATTAAAAGAGAAAAAATTTCAATTAACACTTACCATAAATGATTTTGTTTCAAAGATAACTTCAATTAAGAGTGAAATAGAATTTATAAAAACTTCAGAGTATAATGCTGAGATAAATCGAAATAATATAAAAAATAGCATTATTAATGCTAATTTAGAAATAGAAATACTGAATCAAAAAATATCAACTTCAAATATAGATATTGAGGCCATATCTAATTCAAAATCTGAAATTGAAAATAGAGTTATTTTAGTTGAAGAAAAAAGAAAGAAAAACAATTTAGAATTAAAAGTTAATAGACAAGAATTGGAAGATTATCAAGAAAAGCGCATTATCTTAGAATCAGAAGTGGCTAAAGTGGGTTCTAAAATAGATAGAGTTAAGGATAGAATTTCTATAATAAAAGAGCATATTTTTGAAACTTATGGGATAGTTGAATTTGATGATGTATCAGAAGATTTTAAAATTTCTAAGTCAAAAATTAATGAGTTAAAAAGAGAGATTGAAAGTTTGGGGGCTGTAAATCTTGGAGCGGTTGAAGAATATCAGCTAATCGTTGAAAGGCTGGGATTTACTAGAGACCAAATTAATGATATGCTTGAATCTCAAAAAGAGATAGAACAGATAATATCTAAATTAGAGTCAGAAATGAAAGTTTTATTTTCTAATACTTTTAATAAAGTCTCCAAATACTTTGAAGAAATTTTCAAGGTATTGTTTAATGGAGGAAGAGCCAAAATTGAACTTGAAGATACTGCATTAGAAGGTGGGATAGAAATAAAAGCTGAGCCTCCTGGTAAAAAATTGCAATCATTATCTTTATTATCAGGTGGAGAGAGAGCTCTTACTGCGGTTGCACTTTTATTTGCATTGTTAAAAGTGAAACCAGCTCCATTTTGTATATTGGACGAAATAGATGCTGCCTTAGATGATGCAAACATAAAAAAATATGCGGATTATTTAATGACATTGGAAGATATTCAATTTATAATTATTACACATAGAAAATTGACCATGGAAATAGCGAATGTTTTATATGGTGTTACTATGGAGGAAAAAGGTATTAGCAAAATAATTTCTGTTAAGCTCGATTAGGGGGAAACTATGTTTAAGTGGATAAAAGATAAATTTAAGGGAAATAAAGCTGAAAATATTGAAGAAATAGATTTAAAAAAAGATATAGTTAAAAATACTGATGTGAATGTTGAAGAAAATAAAGAAGAAGTACCTACAGATTCTGTAGAGGAAATTCCCAGTTTGATTGAAATTGAAGATTATAAAGAAGAAATTAAAACAGTTGAAGAAGTAGAAGGACCAATATCAGTAGATAATTCAAATAAATTTTTAGATGAAAAAATAGAAGAGATAGTAGAGGAAGTTGAAGATTTTAATAATGTTGAAGAACCATTAGAAGAAATTATTTCAAATAAAAATGAATCCAATGATATAGTTCAAGAATCTGAAGAAGAAAAATTGGTTTTTGAAGAAATAGAAGAGAAACCTAAATTTAATTTATTCAAAAAATTAAAAGATGGTCTTTCTAAAACAAGACAAGAAATGGGCGTAAAAATAAACACTATTTTGGGAGCCTATGTAAAAATAGATGATGAATTATTAGAAGATTTGGAAGATATATTAATTTCAGCAGATATAGGTATGGAAACGACAATGAAATTAATTGATAATCTTAGAGAAACTGTAATTCAAGAAAAGATAAATGATACTAGTAAAGTCATTCCTCTATTAAAAGAAGAAATTAAAAAAATTATGAATCCAAACTTAGATTCTACAATAGAAACATCTAATCAGACTGTTATATTAGTTATAGGCGTAAATGGAGTTGGTAAAACTACTACAATAGGTAAATTATCTTCAAAATTGAGAAGCGAAGGTAAGAGCGTTCTAATTGCAGCGGCAGATACTTTTAGAGCGGCAGCAATAGACCAGTTAAAAACTTGGGGGAATAGAGCAAACGTAGATGTAATAAGCCATTCAGAAGGTGCTGACCCAGCAGCTGTAATATATGATGGGATAAGCGCTGCAAAATCAAGAAATGTAGATGTATTGGTTTGTGATACTGCTGGGCGACTTCATAACAAAGCTAATTTAATGAAAGAATTAGAAAAAATCAATAAAATTATCTCTAGAGATTTTCCAAATGCAAAAAGAGAAACACTTTTAGTATTAGATGCGACTACAGGGCAAAATGCACTTAGCCAAGCTAAGCTATTTAAAGAAGCTGCAGATATTACTGGGATTGTTTTGACTAAACTTGATGGTACAGCAAAAGGTGGAGTAGTAATAGCACTACAAAGTGAGTTAGGTATACCTATAAAATTAGTAGGTGTAGGAGAAAAAATAGAAGATTTACAAAAGTTTGAAATGGATTCATTTATTGATGCCATTTTAGAGTGAGGCGCAATATGTTCAGTAGACCATCTAGAATTGAAATAGATTTAGATAAACTTGAAAGAAATATAGAAGCTATAAGAAGTCATATACCTGAATCAACTAAGATTATAGCCATAGTCAAAAGTAATGCTTACAGTATGGGGGATGTCGAGATAGTAAGACATTTAACAGAAATTGGGATTTCTAACTTTGCAGTAGCGGCTACATCAGAGGGAATAAGAATAAGACGTGAATTTAAAGATGTTGAAATCTTAGTATTAGGATACACACCAGAATATCTATACGAAAGTTCAATAAGAAATAATTTGACTTTTACAGTGTATAGCTATGATACAGCTGAGAAGATAAATGAAGTATCAGAGAAAATAGGTATGGCTACTAATATTCATATAAAATTAGATACAGGTATGAATCGTTTAGGGTTTAAACCAACAGATGAAAGTTTAGTTGAAATTGAAAATATTTCAAAACTACCTAATATTAATATAACTGGTATTTTTTCACATTTTGCTGATTCAGAAAAGAATCCAGAATTTACAAAAAAACAATTTTCAAAATTTATTGAGTTTACAGAAAAGTTAGAAGCTAAAGGCATTGAGCTTGGTATAAAACATATAAATAATACTGGTGGAGTATTTTTATACCCAGAATATTCATTAAATGCAGTTAGACCCGGTATAGCTATATATGGGACACATGATGGGGATATAGAAGAAGCATTAAATTTTGGATTAGAATTTATCGCCAGTATAAAATCTGAAGTTGCTCATGT
>NZ_JAXDSS010000109.1:0-3464 GCF_034090345.1 Peptoniphilus sp.
AGAAGATATGATTGTTGGTTTATCCGGTATCAATAGTATGAAGGACACACCTGTACCCATACCGAACACAGAAGTTAAGCTTTAATACGCCGATGGTACTTGGCTGGAGACGGCCTGGGAGAGTAGGTTTTGCCGGATTTATAAAGACGTATGTCGATCTAATAAAAGACGATGTATGTCTTTTATTTTATTAATGTGCACAGATTAAAAAAGAATATTAGTCATCCGGTATCAATAATATAAAGGACACACCTGTACCCATACCGAACACAGAAGTTAAGCTTTAATACGCCGATGGTACTTGGCTGGAGACGGCCTGGGAGAGTAGGTTTTGCCGGATTTATAAAGAACGTATGTCAATCTATTAAAGAATGATATACGTTTTTTTATAGCTCTATGTATAAGAATCTCTTTAGGATAAATTATTATCCTTAAGATTTGCTGATTATATTTATTTTATTTTTGATCTATTCTAAATAAGAAAAATTTCACGCAGATTACACATTTCACACCAAAAAAAATATCTAAAAATGCCTAAAATAGCCAATCGTTATAAAAAAATTTTTAAATTAATAAAATAATTACAAGAAAACTATTTACAAGGAAATGCTTTTCAGTTATTGTAATAGATATAAAATACATATAAGGAGTGAAAAAAATGGTAGTAGAATTTGATATGGTTAGAACCATAGGTTTTGCTGTAATATTACTTTTATTTGGTAGATTAATACGCAGCAAGATAAAATTTTTCCAAACATTTGCAATACCGGCTCCGGTTATTGGAGGTTTCTCATTTGCAATAGTTAATTTATTTTTAAGACAAAGTGGTTTGGAGATAAATTTTGATACTACATTACAATCTTTCTTCATGGTAATTTTCTTTACAAGTATAGGATTTGGAGCGAGTATTAAAATTTTGAGAGCGGCGGGACCTAAAGTTTTCTTATTTTTGTTAATAGCTGGATTTTTATGTGTAATTCAAAATACAGTTGCTTTAGGACTTTCTGGAGTTGTAGGAATTGATAAAGGGCTTGCACTTATGACAGGTTCAACTCCTATGACAGGGGGTCATGGGACCTCAGGTGGTATTGCACCTTTAGTTGAAGCATCTGGAGTAAAAGGAGCTGAGACTGTAGCATATTCAGCCGCAACATTTGGATTAGTGATGGGTTCTCTTATGGGCGGACCGCTAGCTAATAAATTAGTTACTGGCAAGAATTTATTGCTAAACAGAAAAGAAATAGATGAAGATGATAATTTAGATGAATCTTTATTAAAAACAGAAGCAAGAGTGCTTGATGGAGATAGAATTTTAAAAGCTTTTTTTGTGATACTTATAGCTATGTTCTTAGGTAGCTATATATCAAATTTTTTAAACGTTTTAATTCAAAGAATTAGTCCTATAGCAAAGTTCCCTTCTTATATTGGACCTATGTTGTTAGCTATTATAGCTAGATATATTTCTGACAAAGGAGCGGACATTGTTCCGGTTGAAGAAGTGGAAGTAGTTGGAAATGTTGGGCTTAATTTATTCTTAGGTATGGCTCTTATGACATTAAAATTATGGGAACTTATAGATTTAGCTATTCCTTTAATAGTACTTCTATTAGCACAAACATTGTTAATGGCTATTTATGCATACTTTGTAACATTTAGATTAATGGGCGGCAATTATGATGCAGCCGTATTAGCCGGTGGACATTGTGGATTTGGTATGGGAGCCACTCCAAATGGTGTAGCAAATATGGAATCTATTTGTGAAAAATTTGTATATTCAAAAACTGCATTCTTTGTACTTCCTATTGTGGGAGGAATGTTTATAGATTTTGTAAATGTATTTATCATTTCTATGTTTTTAGCATTTATATAAAAAGGGTGATACAGTGACTATTCAAAAAAAAATAGGGTTCTTCGACAGTGGTGTCGGAGGACTCTCTGTACTTAAAGAAGCATTAAATAAATTATCAGGATATTCTTTTATATATATAGGGGATACAGATAGAATGCCCTATGGAGTAAAAACTTCTAGTGAAGTAGAACAATTTACATTAGAATGTATAGATTATATTGGAGAAATAGGAATTGATTCTTGTATAATAGCTTGTAATACAGCAACTGCTTATGGATTGAAGAGTGCAAGGGATAAATTTGATTTTAAAATTTTTGGTGTTGTTGAACCTGCATGTGAATCTGCAGTTGAAATTACAAATAACAATAAAGTGGCTTTATTTGCAACTCAGGGAACGGTAAATAGTAAAATTTATGATAACACAATGAAATCGATTTCTCAAGAGATTGAACTTTTTGGAGTCGGATGTCCGGATCTTGTGTTAGCTATTGAAAATGGTCATATAGATGATTGTATGGTTAAAAAAGTTATAGAAGAATACTTAATGGAATTAGGTGATTTTGAATATGATACTCTAATACTAGGATGCACCCATTTCCCTTTAGCAATAAAGATGTTTAAAAAAATTTTCAGTGAACAAAATAAGAAAGTAAATATAGTAGATCCTGCTGAAAAAACTATTGAAAAGTTAAAATCAGTTATGCAGTATTATGATATAGCTCGAAAAAGCAGTGTTGAATTTTATGCAACAGGAGATGTTGAAAAATTTAAAAGCACAGTATGTAAAGTGATAGATATAGATAAAATAGACTTAAGTTTTAAAAAAGCTGTTTTAAATAAGTTCATTGACAAGGAGACAAGTAAAATTTAAAAATATATGAAAATCATAGATGTGTAAATTATCTAATTTATATTAGAATGGGAGACGTTAAAAATTGTCAATTTGTAAATGACGAGATACTAAAAACAAAAAATAAATATCACATATGTTAATCTATTATTGGAGTGCTGGTCCCTATATCCAAAATAACTAATGTCCATCTTACAAATTCTACAGTTGGATATGAAGACTGCTCAATAAATGTTATAATATCTCAAAAGAGGTGAAAATTTGAAACAAAAACTTATTGAATTTATGAGAGGAAGATATGCTGCTATTTATGGAACAGATGCTTTGAATAAATTTCTATTAATTGTTTTCATAGTAGAAAGAATAATTTATAGATTTGTATACAGATTTCATGGAGCAGACATAATTTCATTAGTACTTGTACTGTTAGTCTACTATAGAGGACTTTCAAGAAATATCAGCGCGAGATATGAAGAAAATAGAAAGTTTTTGTCTATTATATCTTCCATTAGAAAACCATTTAATAGAGCAAAAAATAATTTATCTGATAGAGATTTTAAGTACATAGAATGTCCTAATTGTAAACAAGAATTGAGAGTTCCAAAGAAGAAAGGAAAAATTTTAGTTACTTGTAAAAATTGTAAAACAAAATTTAACGCTAGAACATAGTTAACAATATTTATACAATAAAAACAATAGTAAACTTAAGCATATAAATAATTGACATTACATCCATAAAACTGTATTCTTTTATAGAGGTGTTTT